>JAHJNP010000168.1 GCA_018820745.1 Gammaproteobacteria bacterium | reverse complement strand
AGGCTGTACGACTTCATCGAGAACAGGTCGATCGGCATCGCCAGGTTGTTGAAGGTGTGCAGCAGCGCGGTGGCCAGAATGAAGGCCAGATAGAACCAGTTGGCCACGTAGATGTGCGGCTGCTTGCGGCGCATGATGGTGCCGACGAACAGGATCAGGTAAGTCACCCACACCACCTCGATCAGGATGTCGATCGGCCATTCCATCTCGGCGTACTCGCGCGCCTGGGTGTAGCCCAGCACATAGCTGATGTCGGCCAGCACGATGATCGCCATCCAGCCCCAGAAGGTGAAGCTGGCCATGCCGTCCGAAATCAGCCGGGTCTGGCAGGTGCGCTGGACGACATAATAGGAGGTGGCAAACAGCGCCGAGCCACCGAACCCGAAGATCACCGAGGTGGTGTGGACCGGGCGGAAGCGACCGAACGAGAAGTAGGGACTGTCAAAGTTCAGAAAGGGCCAAGCCAACTCGGAGGCGATATACACCCCGACGAACATGCCCACGACCGCCCAAACGAGCGACATGACGGCAAATTTCTTAACGATATCAAAGTTGTACTGCTCTGCGCCAGAATATGAGGTTACCGCCATCGACCGCTCCTGTTGTACCCGAAATAGCGCTTATTGCCGCGCTTCAAACAGCATATGCTTATATTAAAAAACTGCGGGATTATAGGGCAGCCCGCCCCGCCACCGCAAGCTGAAACCCCTGATCAGGATGGCGCCAACAGCGTTTTCAGGTCCTGCGCGATGGCATCGGGGCTGCTGCCATAAGGCATGAGCAGTCGCAGATTCCCTTGCGGATCATAAACATAGGTTCCGGCGCTGTGGTCGATCAAATAATCGTCCGCGCCCTTCACCGAAGTCTTTTGATAGACCACTTTGTATTCTTTTGCCAACTGCCTCAGCGTCGCTTCATCCGCGACCATCCCGAGAAAGTCCGGATTGAAGGCCGGCACAAACTGCTTCAGCAACTCAGGGGTGTCGCGCTGCGGATCCACTGTCACGAAAACCACCTGCACCCGGTCGGCCTGCGGCCCGAGCTGCTGTAGCGCAAGGGCAAAATCCGACAGCGTAGTGGGACAGACGTCCGGGCAATGAATGTAGCCGAAGAAAACGGCCACGACTTTGCCTTTGAAATCAGCCAGAACGCGAACCCGTCCATTGTGATCGGTCAGTTTGAAATCGCGCGCAAATGCAGCACCGGTGATATCGGTAGCCTGAAATGATGGGGGCGGCGGGGCGGGCTGGCAACCGGCCAGCCCGAGCGCGGCCGCGGCGCTCACTGCGGCAATCCATGTCTTCATGTCTTGATCTGCTCGAAAAGTTGTCCCGGAACATCGGCCAGGCGGTATTTTCCGGATTCAACCGCCTTCGCCAGTTTTTCCAGCGTGGTGTCCTGCAGCATGTCGATAATTTTTTTCTTCACCGGCACCCAGCGGAAATGCAGCGGACAGGCGGTCTCGTCGCTGCATTTCTTCAGCCCCAGCAAACAGCTCTGGGTGAACGCTGGGCCTTCGGTCAGCAACAGTATCTGCATCAAGGTGATTTTATTGCCGTCCTCGCGCAGGCAAAACCCACCCAGGCGACCGCGGAAGGAAAACAGCAGGTTGCCCTTGGCCAGGCTTTGCAGAATCTTGGCAAGATACGGTGCCGGCACGCCCAGTTTCGCGGCGATATCCTTGTTTAACGAGGGCGTGGCGCTTGGCTGGGTAGCCATGTAAATCAGCGCCTGAACGGCGTATTGACTGGTTCGGGAGAGGATCATCTCGTGCCCCTGCGTATGAATTGGGCACAATATAAAACAATCCTGTCTGAATATCCAGTTAGAAGCTCAATTTCCCATATAAATCAAATGGGTATTTGGAAGTAGTGATCTACCAGCATGACGGCGAACAGCAGGCTCAGATACCAGATGGAATAACGGAAGGTCTCCTTCGCCAGGGCATCGCTGTACTCGCGATACAGCCGCCAGCCATACTGGATAAAGCGCCCCCCCAGCAGCACGGCGCCCGTCAGATAGATCCAGCCGCCCATGCCGGTGCCGACCGGCAGCATGGTCACGGCGAACAGCAGCAACGTATAGAGCAGCACATGCAGCCGGGTGTAGGCCTCGCCGTGCGTCACCGGCAGCATCGGCAGCCCGGCCTGGGCGTACTCTTCACGCCGGTAGAGCGCCAGCGCCCAGAAATGCGGCGGGGTCCAGGCAAAGATGATGAGGAACAGCAACAGCGCATCATGATGGATTTCGCCGGTGGCCGCGACCCAGCCAAGCACCGGCGGCATCGCGCCGGAGGCGCCGCCGATGACGATATTCTGCGGCGTGGCAGGCTTCAGCACTGCCGTATAGATCACCGCATAGCCGACAAAGGTCGCCAGGGTGAGCCACATGGTGAGTGGATTGACAAAGGCGTGCAGCAGATACAGGCCCATACCGCCGACCACCCCGGAAAACACCAGCGTCTGCGTGTTGGTCAACTCGCCGCGCGGCAGCGGACGCGCGCGCGTACGCGCCATCACTGCATCGATCTTCTGCTCGATCAGGCAATT
>JAHJNP010000167.1 GCA_018820745.1 Gammaproteobacteria bacterium | reverse complement strand
CGCAGGCGCTGGGCTTCGGCTTCCGCTGCGGTTTCCTCGGCCTGTTGCACATGGACATCGTGCAGGAGCGGCTGGAACGCGAGTACAACATGGACCTCATCACCACCGCGCCGACGGTGGTGTACGAAGTGGTGCTCAAAGACGGTACCCTGATCAACGTCGAGAATCCGTCCAAGCTGCCCGAGCTGTCGAAAATCGAGGAAATCCGCGAACCCATCATCACCGCGACGATCTTCGTTCCGGAAGAATACGTCGGCAACGTCATCACCCTGTGCAACCAGAAGCGCGGCATGCAGATCAACATGCAGTACCACGGCAGGCAGGTGATGCTGGTGTACAACCTGCCGATGAACGAGGTGGTGATGGATTTCTTCGACAAGCTGAAGTCGACCAGCCGCGGCTACGCCTCGCTCGATTACGAGTTCAAGGAGTATCGGCCGGGCGACCTGGTCAAGCTCGATATCCTGGTCAACAATGAAAAAGTCGATGCGCTGTCGTTGATCGTGCACCGCGCCACCAGCGTGTATCGCGGGCGCGAACTCGCGTCCAAGATGCGCGAGCTGATTCCGCGCCAGATGTTCGACGTCGCGGTGCAGGCGGCGATCGGCGCCAACATCATTGCGCGCGAAAACATCAAGGCGCTGCGCAAGAACGTGCTCGCCAAGTGCTACGGCGGCGACATCTCGCGCAAGAAGAAGCTGCTTGAAAAACAGAAGGCCGGCAAGCGGCGCATGAAGCAGGTGGGCAACGTCGAAATCCCGCAGGAAGCCTTTCTTGCGATCCTGCAGGTTTCGGATAAATAAGAAGTGGACCAATCAACATGAATTTTGCGCTCATCCTGTTCATTGCGCTGGCCGTCACCGGCAGCATCTGGCTGTTCGATGCGCTGCTGCTCAAGCGCCGCCGCGACCGGAACGCCCGCGAACCGCTGCTGGTCGAATACGCCAAGAGCTTTTTCCCGGTCATCCTGGTGGTGTTCGCCTTGCGCTCATTTCTGGTCGAGCCGTTCAAGATCCCGTCCGGCTCGATGATGCCGACCCTGCTGATCGGCGACTTCATTCTGGTCAACAAATACACTTACGGTATCCGCCTGCCGGTGATCAATGAAAAAGTGGTCGCGCTGAACAACCCCGCGCGCGGCGACGTCATGGTGTTTCGCTATCCGGCCGACCCCGGTCTCGATTACATCAAGCGCGTGATCGGTGTGCCGGGTGACGTGGTCGAATACCGTGACAAGCGGCTCAGCATCAACGGCCAGCCGGTGCGCACCGAGAATACAGGCACCTACAGCTATGTCGGAAACGGTCTTAACTATGTCACCGCCATGGTGTACCAGGAGCATCTCAACGGCATCGGCCACACCATGATGACCGAGCCGGGCAAGCCCGCGGTCTATCCGTCGCAGGTGGTGGACTTCCCGTACCGTGAAAACTGCTCCTACAATGCCGAAGGCGAGGGTTTCGTCTGCAAGGTGCCGGAAGGGCAGTATTTCATGATGGGCGACAATCGCGACGCCAGCAACGACAGCCGCTACTGGGGCTTCGTTCCGGACCGGAACATCGTCGGCAAGGCCTTCTTCATCTGGATGAACTTCGACGATTTTGGCCGGATCGGCACCACCCTCAAATAAGGAGACACCATGCACAGCACCCCCCCCATGCAATCCCGGCAACGCGGCCTGAGTATGATCGGCTTTCTGTTCGTCGCCGCCGTGCTGGTGATGATCGCCATGCTGGCAATGAAGCTGGTGCCGGCCTACATCGAGTTTTTCTCGGTGAAGAAGATTCTTGCCACGATGGGGCAGGAGTCCGACCTCCGGTCGAAAAGCAATGCGGAGATCCGCAGTGCTTTCGCCCGGCGCGCCAATACCGGCTATGTCACGGTGGTCAAGCCGGAAGACCTCACCATTGACCGCCGCGGTGGCACCCCGGTCATTTCCGCTGACTATGAATTCCGCACCAAGCTCATCGGCAATGCCAGCCTGGTGGTCGATTTCAGTGCCAGCACCGACCCCCGCGCCGCGCCCGCCTCGATTGAATAACGCCTTGCTCACCCAGCGCCTGCAGCAGGCGCTGGGTTATACCTTTATCCGCGCCGACCTGCTGACCCAGGCGTTGACGCATCGCAGCTATGGCGCGGTCAATAACGAGCGGCTCGAATTTCTCGGCGACTCGGTGCTGAACTGCTCGGTCGCCCGCGCGCTCTACGACGCGTTTCCTGATTTGCCCGAAGGGAGCCTGTCGCGCCTGCGCGCCAACCTGGTGCGGCAGGAGACCCTGGCCGAGATTGCAGCGAGCCTGAGGCTGGGCGAGAGCCTGCGACTGGGCGAGGGCGAACTCAAAAGTGGCGGATTCCGCCGCCCCTCGATTCTGGCCGATGCGCTCGAATCGCTGTTTGGCGCGGTCTTTCTGGAGGCCGGCTTTGACAGCGCGCAGCGCGTGGTGCGTGGCCTGTTCGATCCCCTGGTCGCGCAAATCGACCCCAGGGATTCGGGTAAGGACCCCAAGACGGAGTTGCAGGAAATGCTGCAGTCACGCCGCCTGCCGTTACCGGACTATCGGCTTGTCGACACTCAGGGCGAGGCGCACGACCAGAGCTTTATCGTCGAATGCCTGCTCACCAAACCCGTGCTCAGCACGCGCGGCGTCGGCAAAAGCCGCCGCGCCGCCGAACAGGAGGCCGCACGCCAGGCGTGCGCCGCGTTACGAAATGAACAGGCAGCAAAGAAGAGCGTGCAAAAATGAGTGAATTCAAGTGCGGCCTCATCGCCATCGTCGGGCGCCCCAACGTCGGCAAATCGACGCTGCTTAACCGCATCGTCGGGCAGAAAGTCAGCATCACCTCGCGCAAGGCGCAAACCACGCGCCACCGGGTGATGGGCATCCACACCACCGACGAGGCGCAGTTCGTGTTCGTCGATACGCCGGGATTCCAGACGCGCTATACCGGCACCATGAACCGCGCGATGAACAAGCGGGTGCGCGAAACGCTGTCGGATACCGACCTGGTGATGATGCTGGTGGAGGCGGGACGGCTGAAGAACGAGGATCGTCAGGTGATGGAGTTGCTGCCCAAGGATCGCCCGTTGATCCTGGTGGTGAACAAGATCGACCAGGTCAAGGATCGCGCCGAGCTGATGGCCTATCTGCAGGAAGTCACCGCCGCGCATGCGTTTACCGAAATCGTCCCGGTATCGGCCAAGCAGGGCAACAACCTCGACGAGCTGCTGAAAACCCTGCAAACCCACCTGCCGGAAAACGCGCCGCTGTTTGAGGCCGACGACGTCACCGACCAGACCGAGCGCCAGCTGGCCGCCGAACTCATTCGGGAAAAAGTCTTCCGTCTGTGCGGCGAGGAAATCCCCTACGGGGTGGCGGTGGCCATCGACAAGTTCGAAGAGGAGGGCAACCTGCGCCGCATCTTCGCCACCATCCTGGTCGACCGTGACACTCACAAGCCCATCATCATCGGCAAGGGCGGCGAGAAGCTCAAGGCCATTTCCACCCAGGCGCGCCTCGACATGGAGCGCGCGTTCGACAGCAAGGTCTATCTTGAAGTCTGGGTCAAGGTCAAGGGCGGCTGGGCCGACGACGTACGCATGCTGAGGTCGCTCGGCCTGGATTGAAACTCTTTATCCGCGACGCGGATAAACGTTCTTCTGCATTTCATGTCTTCTGACGCCCGTATCAACAACGAACCCGGCTTCATTCTCCACACCTATCCCTTCAAGGAAACCAGCGTGGTGGCGGAGGTGTTCACCCGCAGCCACGGGCGCGTGGGGCTGATCGCGCGCGGTGCGCGCCGGCCGACCTCGGCGTTGCGCGGGCTGATGCAGCCGTTCACCCCGCTGCTGCTGTCGTGGTTCGGCAAATCCGAACTGAAGACCCTGCATGCCGCCGAATGGCAGGGCGGCCTGATCGCGCCGCAGGGGCGCGCGCTGATGTGCGGGTTTTACCTCAACGAACTGCTGCTGCGCCTGCTG
>JAHJNP010000166.1 GCA_018820745.1 Gammaproteobacteria bacterium | reverse complement strand
GCATCGGCCAGCGCCGTCGCCCGTCCACCCTGATCGACCTTGCTACCGGAACCATCCTTCGCCCCTGATGCCTGCCCAAGCCCCCTCCCCTTTTGATACCCTGGCAGTCAAAACCTGGCTGCTCGACCTGCAGGCGCGCATCGTCGCCGCGCTCGAGGCCGCCGATGGCCTGCCCTTCCGCACCGACGCCTGGGAACGGCCCGAAGGCGGCGGCGGCATTTCGCGGCTGATCGAGGAAGGCAATGTCCTGGAACGCGGCGGGGTGAACTTCTCGCACGTGCTGGGCAGCCAGCTGCCGCCCTCGGCCAGCGCCCACCGCCCCGAACTTGCCGGCCGCCGCTGGGAGGCGATGGGCGTCTCGCTGGTGCTGCATCCGAAGAACCCCTACGCGCCGACGGTGCACATGAACGTGCGCTGCTTCGTCGCGATGAAGGACGGCGAGGACCCGGTGTGGTGGTTCGGCGGCGGCATGGATCTCACGCCCTACTACGGCTTCGAGGACGACGCGCGGCATTTCCACGCCACCTGCAAGACTGCGCTCGATCCCTTCGGCGCCGACCTGCACCCGCGCTTCAAGGCGTGGTGCGACACCTATTTCTTCCTCAAGCACCGCAACGAGCCGCGCGGCATCGGCGGCCTGTTCTTCGACGACTTTTCCGAAGGCGGCTTCGATCACGCCTTCGCCATGACGAAAAGCGTGGGCGATGCCTTTATTGCCGCCTACCTGCCCATCCTCGAACGCCGCAAGGGCATCGAATACGGCGAGCGCGAACGCGATTTCCAGGCCTACCGGCGCGGCCGCTACGTCGAATTCAACCTGGTGTACGACCGCGGCACCCTGTTCGGCCTGCAGTCGGGCGGGCGCACCGAATCCATCCTGATGTCGCTGCCGCCGGTCGTGAAATGGCGCTACGACTGGCACCCCGAACCCGGCACGCCGGAAGCGGCGCTCTACACGGGTTTCCTCAACGCGCGCGACTGGGTCTGATCTGTGTCGAGAACATCCCGCCGCATTCTGCTCGGCTCCGGCATCCTGCTCCTGCTGGCCGGCCTGGCCGGACTGCTCGTCTGGGAACTGTTGTCGTCGGCTCTGGAAGCGAAATATCTCACCAAAACCGCACAGAAAATGACCTGGCAGGTGCGGCCCGGCCCGGCCGAGCGCATCCGCTATCCCGGTGAGGGGCCGTATGACGTGCGCCTCGGCTACAGCAAGCTGCCGGATTATCTGGCACGGCTCGGCCAGGCCGGCTGGCAGATCGAGCGGCAGGCCGAGATCAGCCGCCAGATGGCGCGGGCGGCCGACCTTGGCCTGTTCCTGCCCTATCATGAAAAAGACCGGGCCGGCCTCAGCCTGGCCGACAGCGACGGTCAGCCGTTGTATCAGGCGCTGCACCCGACACGGGGTTACAGCCGCTTCGAAGACATTCCCGACGTGCTGGTCGAGACCCTGCTCTACATCGAAAACCGAGAGCTGCTGACCGAGCAGTTTCCGACCCGCAATCCGGCGGTGGAATGGGACCGGCTGGCACAGGCCCTGCTCGAAAAGGGCATCAGCCTGGTCGACACCAGCCGCAATGTGCCAGGCGGCAGCACCCTGCCGACGCAGATCGAGAAGTATCGCCACTCGCCCGAAGGCCTCACCGCCAGCATGAGCGCAAAGTTGCGCCAGATGGGAACCGCCAGCCTGCGCGCCTACCTCGACGGCCCCAATACGCTGCCGATGCGGCGCAAGACGGTGATGGCCTACCTCAACACGGTGCCGCTGGCGGCGGCACCGCGCTTCGGCGAAGTCAACGGCATCGGCGACGGGCTGTGGGCGTGGTATGGCCTCGACTTCGACGAGGTCAACCGCACCCTGGCCAAGCCTCCGCGCGGCAAGGACGCCGCCTATGCCAGCGCGTTGAAGCACGCGCTGTCCCTGATCGTGGCCGAGCGCCGCCCCTCGTACTATCTCGCCGCCAACCGCAAGGCGCTGGATGCGCTGACCGACGACCACCTTGACCTGCTGGCCAGCGCCGGACTGATCCCGCTCGAACTGGCCGACCAGGCCAAGCGGGTCACGCTGCGCACGGCCAGCCAGCGCGTTGCCCCCCCCGCGCCGGATTTTGTCGACCAGAAAGCCACCAACGCGCAGCGCATCCGGGTGGCGCAGCTGCTGGGCGAGTCGCACCTGTACGACCTCGACCGGCTCGATCTCAAGGTCGACACCAGCATCAACCAGCCGGCGCAGAAAATTGTCAGCCGCTACCTGCAAAGCCTGGCCCAGCCGAAAGCCGCTGCGGCCTCGGGGCTGATCGGGCATCGCCTGCTGCAACCCGGCAACCCGCTTGGCGAAGTGATCTACAGCTTCGCCCTGTACGAAAAAACCGCGCAGGGCAATCTGCTGCGCATCCAGGCCGACAACCTTAACCAGCCATTCGACATCAACAGCCAGGCGCGCCTGGATCTCGGCTCCACCGCCAAGCTGCGCACCCTGGTCACCTATCTTGAAATCATCGCGCGGCTGCACGCCGAATACCGTGCGCTCGACGCCGCCATGCTCAGGCAGAAGGCGCAGCCGCAGCGCGACGTGCTGGCGCAATGGGTAGCCGCCACCCTGCTAAGCGCGCCTGACGTCAAGCTGGGCGATCTGCTCGACGCCGCGATGCGCCGGCCCTATTCGGCATCGCCGGAAACCTTCTTCACGGGCGGCGGCCTGCACAACTTTGCCAACTTCGATCCCAAGGACAACAGCCGCGTGATGGACGTGTGGGAAGCCACAAAGAACTCGGTCAATCTGGTGTACATCCGCGTCATGCGCGACATCGTCCGCCATTACGCCAGCAGCACCCCGGGGGCGGGGATGCGCATTCTGGACGACGCCAGCAATCCGATGCGGGAAACCTACCTCGCCCGCTTCGTCGACCAGGAAGGCCGCGTCTTCACCCACCGCTTCTACCAGCGCCACAAGCAACTCACACCGGAACAGATGGCGGAAGACCTGTACACGCGCATCGGCCACAACCCGCGCCGCTTCTCCGCAGTGTTCCGCTATCTGGAACCGCAGGCGAAACTTGAAACCTATGTGGACGCCCTGCGCACCCATGTGCCCGCCAGCACCAGCCTCAGCCAGAAAACGCTCGAATCGCTGTACCAGACCCAGGCGCCCGAGGCCTACAGCCTGACCGACCGCGGCTACATTGCGCAGATCCATCCGCTGGAACTATGGGTAGTGAAAACCCTGCGCGGCGCGCCGGAAACCGACCTCAAGACCCTGAACGAGTCCGGTAGCGGGGTGCGCCTCGAAGTCTACGACTGGCTGTTCAGGACCAGCCGCAAGAATGCGCAGGACATCCGCATCCAGAGCTTCCTCGAAGTCGAAGCCTTCGAAAGCCTGCTGGCCGACTGGAAACGCCTGGGCTACCCGTTCGACAACATCACGCCGTCCTACGCCACCGCGATCGGCAGCTCCGGCGACCGTCCCGCGGCGCTGGCCGAGCTGATGAGCATCCTGGTCAACGACGGCGTGCGCGAGCCGATGGTGAGCCTCACCGGCCTGCATTTCGCCGCCGGCACCCCGTACGACACCCGCCTGTCGAGGAAGCCGCCCAAGGGTGAACGCCTGATGCCGGCCGAAGTCGCGCAAACCGTGCGCCGTGCACTGGCCAACGTGGTGGAATCCGGCACCGCCGTCCGTCTGGCCGGCGCGCTCAAGGACACAGCCGGGCAGCCGCTCATCCTTGGCGGCAAGACCGGCACCGGCGACCACCGCTTCGAGCGCTTTGGCCGTGGCGGCCAGCGGCTTGAGTCGCGGGTGGTCAACCGCACCGCCACCTTCGTGTTCTATCTGGGCGACCGTCATTTCGGCACGCTGACCGCGCTGGTGCAGGGAGAGCAGGCGGGACAGTTCGGCTTCACCAGTTCGCTCACCGCGCAGATCCTGAAAACCCTGTTGCCGCAGCTGCAGCCGCATCTGGATCTGCGGTCGTCGGCGCCACCCAAGGTCGCCGCCGATACAGTCGCCAAGCCCGTGCGCGCCGTCATCATGCCGCGCGCGCCGGTAAAGGAAAAACCCGATGGCGCCACCAGCCAGGCCGATCCACCCGCCCAAGAGCCGCCGACCCAGGGTGGCTTTCCCGAAGATCTTGAACCCAGCGTGGTGGTGCCGGTCCCACCAATACCCGCACTGTCTCCGCCGCCCGACAGCGCAGAACCGTAATGCCGACTTGGGCATACGACTCCACACGCGCTTCAGCGCGTAGTGGATCGGAGTCCTTTAGGGCATACGACTCCGCACGCGCTTTTGTACGTCGTGGATCAGCGTCCTTTAGGGATCACGCACAAATCGGATATTCTGGACCGCTACGTCTTCTGATCACGCCATGAAAGACAACATCCATCCTCTGATCCAGCACACCCCAGCCGACGCCGGCAATGACAGCATCCCGGCGTTGAGGGTGTTGTCGGAAATCACCACCAGCCTGTCCTCCGATTCCAACGTCGAGCAGCTGCTGGGGCGCTTCCTGTCGACCATGATCCGGCTGGCCGGCGCGCAGGCGGGCGCGGTGCGCGTCATCACCGACGACCGCACCCACCTGCGCCT
>JAHJNP010000165.1 GCA_018820745.1 Gammaproteobacteria bacterium | reverse complement strand
GGGCGGCCGCCTGAGCGTCGAGCAGTTCAGCCGCCAGGGCGCGCAACTGGCCAGCCGCGGCGCGCTCGCCAACCTGCCGCTGGCGCCGCTGGTGGCGCTGCTGGAAACCGCGCCGCCGTTCACCACCGATCTCAGGGTCGATGGCGACTGGAATCTGCGTGCCGGTGATAGCCTCGACGGCCGGGTGCGGCTGCGTCGCCAGTCGGGCGATGTGCGGATGAAGGATCCGGCGCAGAGTCTGGGGCTGACGACGCTGGTGCTCGACCTCGACGCCGTGGCCAGCCGTGTCACGGCTCACGTCGAGGCGGCCAGCCGCGAAGCCGGCCAGCTGCGCGCTGACGGGCAGGCGACGCTGCTGCGCGAGGGCGCCTTCTTCACCCTGCCGCGCACAGCGCCGCTGGCGTGGACGGCGCAGTTCGACGTGCCCGATCTGCGTCTGGTCAGGCTCTTTCTTCCGGTCGGCATCCGGGCCGACGCCCGCCTCAATGCACAGCTTGCGGGCAGCGGCAGTCTGGCCGCGCCGCGCATCGAGGGCAGGATCGATGCCAGCCAGATCCGTTTTGCCATGCCCGAGGAAGGCGTGTCGATCACCGACGGCACCCTCAAGCTCATCCTGGCCAACGATCGCGTGCGGGTGCAGGAGGGCGTGCTGACCGGACAAAGCGGGCGCATCGTGTTGAGTGGCGAGGCGCAAATCAGAGATCCGCAGGCCAGTCTTGCGCTCACGTTCGAAAAATTTGCCGTCACCAACCGCAGCGACCGCCGCGTGATTGTTTCTGGCATTACCCGTCTCAACCTCGACCAGAAGCGACTGCAGCTCACGGGTGAACTCACCGCGGACCGCGCCCGCATCGAAATCCCGGAAGCCGGTCGTCCCACGCTATCGGACGATGTCGTCGTCGTCGGCCGCCCGCCACGCGAAAAGTCCGCTGCCCGTCGCATCCCGGTGCAGCTCGACCTCAAGCTCAATCTGGGCGACGATTTCCTGTTCAAGGGCGCCGGGCTCGACGTGCGCCTGGGCGGCCAGTTGCGCGTGTTCACGGTGAACGAAGCACTGCGCGGCGAGGGGCGTATCCAGGTGGTGGAGGGGCGCTATGCCGCCTATGGGCAATCGCTCGACATCGAGCGCGGCGTACTCAGCTTCATCGGCCCGATCGACAACCCGGGGATCGACGTCCTGGCGGTGCGCAAGACGCCCACGGTCACCGCTGGCGTGCAGGTCAGGGGGACGGTGCAGCGTCCCCTGGTGACGCTGTATTCCGATCCGCCGTTGCCGGATACCGAGAAGCTCTCCTGGCTGGTGCTGGGGCATGGCCTGGAAACGGGGGCGCAGCAGGAATTTGCGCTGCTCCAGATCGCCGCCGGCGCGCTGCTGGGCCAGGCGGAATCGGTGGGCATGCAGGCGCAGCTTGCCGAGGCGCTGCGCATCGAAAGCTTCGGCGTGCGGGCGGGCGAGGGCGAGGACCTCTCCAGCGCCGTGGTCAGCATCGGCAAACGCTTGTCCTCGCGCACGATGCTGATTTTCGAGCAGAGCTTCGACGGACTGAGCCAGGTGGTCAAGGTGGTGTACCAGTTGTCGCCGCATGTGCGGCTTGAAGCGCAGGCCGGCCAGCAGAGCAGTTTCGACGCGTTCTACACCCGGGAATACGACTGAAACCGGGCATCCGCGAAAGGCGCACAAGGGCTTGCTGTGCCGCCTTGTTCGTCCCGTTCCACCCGCTTCGCGTTGCGCCGCCCCTTCGTGGATGGATATGCGGTTTTCAGGCTGAGCCGATCAAATCGGGATGGTAGAATCGGGCGCATGTGTGACGCTCGCATCCCCGCCATGAGTTCCCTGTACCGATTGCCTGCCCTGTCCGGAGGCGGCCGCTGATGCGTATCCTGCTCTCCAACGACGACGGCTATTTCGCGCCCGGCCTTGCCGCGCTGGCGCAAGCGCTTGCGCGACTGGCCGACATTACGGTGGTGGCGCCCGAACGCGACCGTAGCGGCGCCTCCAATTCGCTCACGCTCGACCGTCCGCTGATGCTGCGCCAGGCCCCGAGCGGCTTTTATTACGTCAACGGCACCCCGACCGACTGCGTGCATCTGGCCGTCACCGGCATGCTCGATCACATGCCGGACATGGT
>JAHJNP010000164.1 GCA_018820745.1 Gammaproteobacteria bacterium | reverse complement strand
CCGATCTTGCCGCCTGCCAACCTGCCTGTCTCCCGCTGATGGAACTGACCCCCCCCCTATTGCAACTTGCCACCCAGGCGCTCGACCGGGTGCTGGACTTCAAGCGTCCGGCCGACTCCGAGCTGTCGGCGTTTTTTCGTGACAACAAAAAGCTCGGCCCGCGCGAGCGTACGTTCGTGGCCGAAGCCGTGTTCGGCGTGCTGCGGCGCTACCGCTATCTGTCGGTGGTGGTGCCGGCGGCCAATCCGCGCACGCTGATCATCGCCTGGCTGATCAAGTCGCGCGGCATGAGCGGCGCGACGCTGGAGCAGTTCGCCAAGCCCGAACTGGTGCAGCACATTCGCGACGCCAAGACGGACGACCTGCCGCTGGCCGTGGCGGCCGAGCTGCCGGAATGGGTGGTCGAAAAACTGCAGCCGGTGATGAGCGACGCCGACATCCTCGTGCTCGGGCGCGCCCTGCAGCAGCCCGCGCCGATGGACGTGCGGGTGAACGCGTACAAGGCGGACCGCGACGCCGTGCTGGCGCAGCTGCGCGAGGAAGGGCTGGCGGTCGGACCCACCCCGTATTCGCCGTGGGGCATCCGCTTCAAGGAGCATCCGGCGATCAACCGCCATCCGCTGTTTGTCGATGGCAGCCTGGAAGTGCAGGACGACGGCAGCCAGCTGCTGGCGCTGCTGCTGGGCGCGCGGCGCGGCGAAATGGTGTGCGACTTCTGCGCCGGCGCGGGCGGCAAGACGCTCGCCATCGGCGCCATGATGGCGTCGACCGGCCGCCTGTATGCCTTCGACGTGGCTGAGAAACGGCTCGCCAAGCTGAAGCCGCGGCTGGCGCGTTCGGGCCTGTCCAACGTGATGCCGCAACTGATCGCTTCCGAGAACGACACCCGGGTGAAGCGGCTGGCCGGCAAGCTCGACCGCGTGCTGGTCGATGCGCCGTGTTCGGGACTCGGCACTTTGCGCCGCAACCCGGACCTGAAATTCCGCCAGTCGCCCGAGAGCGTGGCGGAACTGACGCAGAAACAGGCGTCCATCCTGCGCGCCGCCGCGAAGCTGCTGAAGCCCGGCGGCCGGCTGGTGTATGCCACCTGCAGCCTGTTGCCGGAGGAGAACGAAGCCATCGTCGAGGCGCTGCTGGCCGAGGGCGGCTTCACCTTGCTGCCGGTCAACGAACTGCTGGCGCAGAACAAGATCGATCTCGATACCGGCGCCATGCTCAAGCTGTCGCCCGCCGTGCACGGCACCGACGGCTTTTTCGCCGCCGTCCTGGTCAAGCTGGCACTGGCGCCGCTTCAATAGAGGGATCGGATATTCAATGCAGCGTTTTCCCGGCTGGATCGATCGCCTGACATGACCGCTGTGCCCCTCCATCCCGATGTGTTGGGCACGCTGTGCGGACTGTTCCGCGCACGCGTTGCGGCGACGCCGGAACAGGTCGCCTATCGCCAGTTCGACGAGGCGCGCGACGCCTGGGTGAGTTTCACCTGGGCCGGGGTGGCGGCCGAGGTGGCGCGCTGGCAGGCCGCGCTGGCGAAGGAGGGACTGGTTCCCGGCGACCGCGTGGCGGTGATGCTGAAAAACTGCGTCGAGTGGGTGATCTTCGACCAGGCCGCGCTGGCGCTGGGACTGGTCACGGTCCCGTTGTATCTCGACGACCGCCCGGACAGCGCAGCCTATATCCTCGATCACGCCGACGCCAAGCTGCTGCTGGTCGAAGGCCGTTTCCAGCACCGAAACCTGGCCGAGATCGCCGGTTCGGCCCACAGCCTGCAGCGCATCGTCAGTCTGACCGCGCCGGAAAACGGGCTGGCGGACTGGAGCACCCGCTTCGTGGTGGCGGCCGACTGGCTGACGGCCGCGGCCGGTACGCCGGTCCCCGAACGCCATCTCTCCGCCGACCTGCTGGCCAGCATCGTCTACACTTCGGGCACCACCGGGCGGCCCAAGGGCGTGATGCTGACGCACGAGAACCTGCTGTGGAACGCGTTCTATGCGTCGCAATGCGCCGACTTCGGCCCGCACGAGGTGTTCCTCTCCTTTCTGCCGTTGTCGCACACGCTGGAGCGTACTGGCGGCTATTACCTGCCGATGCTGCTCGGCGCCGAGGTCGCCTATGCGCGCTCGATTGCCCAGCTGGCGCAGGATCTGCAGACGATTCATCCCACCGTGCTGATCTCGGTGCCGCGCATCTATGAGCGGGTGTATGGGCGGATCCAGGACGGGCTGGAAAAGAAAGGCCTGCTCGCGCGAATCCTGTTCAAGCTGGCGGTAAAAGTGGGCTGGCGGCGCTTCGAGCTTGAACAGGGACGGGCACGCTGGCACCCCGAACTGCTGCTGTGGCCGCTGCTGGACAAACTCGTGGCGGGCAAGGTCACGGAAAAGCTGGGGGGGCGCCTGCGGCTGGCGATTTCCGGCGGCGCCGCGCTCACGCCGGATATCGCACATGTGTTCATCGGCCTGGGCGTGCCAATTATCCAGGGCTACGGGTTGACCGAAACCAGCCCGGTGGTTTGTGTGAATCGTCCAAACGCCAACGTGCCTTCCAGCATCGGTCCGCCCATGCCCGGCGTCGAGGTGAGGATAGGCGACAATAACGAGTTGCTTACGCGCAGCCGCTGCGTGATGCGCGGCTACTGGAAGAATGAGGAAGCCACCCGTGCCATGATCGACAGCAAGGGCTGGCTGCACACCGGCGACCAGACCAGCGTGGACGCCAACGGCCATTACACGATCATCGGCCGCATCAAGGACATCATCGTTCTCAGCAACGGCGAGAAGGTGCCGCCCACCGAAATGGAATCCGCCATCCAGCTGGACCCGTTGTTCGAACAGGTGATGGTGGTCGGCGAAGGCAGACCCTATCTGGCCGCGCTGATCGTGCTCAACGAGGAACACTGGCAGGCTTTTGCCGCCAACCTCCATGTCGATCCTCTGAACCCCGAGGCGTTGCGCGACCCCAGGGTGATGAAGGCACTGACCCGGCACGTGGCGCATCAGCTCAAGCATTTCCCGGGCTATGCCCAGATTCGGCGCCTGTATCCGGAACTCAAGCCGTGGACGCTGGAAGACGGGCTGCTGACGCCCACCCTCAAGGTCAGACGTGACCGGGTGCTTGAGCGCTACCGCGCAGCGGTCGAGGCCATGTACGCCGATTTTCCACGCGGATAACTTCAATCAACATTCAAGGGAGCTCTTATGTCGCTACGTGTTAACCGCCTGGTCGCAGGCCTGGCGCTGGCCGGCTGCGCCAGTTTTGCGCATGCCGCCGGATTCGCGCTGATCGAACAGAACGCCAGCGGCCTCGGCAATGCCTATGCGGGTGCGGCTGCCGTGGCCGGGGATGCCAGCACGATCTTCTTCAATCCGGCCGGAATGACACTGCTGCCCGATCGGCAGGTGGTCGTGGCCGGGCATCTGATCCTGCCGCAGGCCGAATTCAGTGGCACCGTCACGCCGGATATCGGTGGCGGCAATGGCGGCGATGCGGGCGGCTTGGCTTTGGTGCCGAATGCCTACTTTGCGTTTCGCCTGACGCCTGACGTGCATCTGGGAGTGGGCCTGAACGCGCCGTTTGGTCTCAAGACCGAATACGCCCCCGACTGGATCGGCCGTTATCAGGCCATCAAGTCGGAAGTGAAAACCATCAATATCAATCCGTCCATCGCCTACAAGTTCAGCGAGACCTTGTCGCTCGGCGCGGGACTTAACATCCAGTGGGTCGAAGCAACGCTGACCAACCGGCAGCCGCTCCCCGCGCCCGTCCCGCTGGTCACCATCAAGGGGGACGATTACGGCTGGGGCTACAACCTGGGCGCGCTGTGGCAACTCACCCCCGCCACCCGCCTTGGCGTGTCCTACCGTTCCGAGGTGGACTACACGCTCGACGGCACCGCCAGCACGTCAGACCCGGTTGTTTTCAATGGGCCGGTCACGGCGGACGTCACCCTGCCGGACAGCGCGTCGCTGAGCCTTGTCCACAAATTGTCCCCCAGCTGGGATCTGCTGGCCGACGTCACCTGGACCGGCTGGAGCGATTTTGACGATCTGCCCATCCGCGGCACCGTCAACAAGACCACTATCGAGAACTGGGAGGACATCCTGCGTTATTCGCTGGGCGCGACCTGGCGCATGAGCGACAAATTGAGCCTGCGCGGCGGCGTCGCGTACGACGAGGCACCGGTGTCGGACATCGACCGCACCCCCCGCATTCCCGACGGCGCCCGCACCTGGATCGCGGTCGGGGGACAATATCGGCTGTCCGCGCAAAGTGTGATTGACTTCGGATACGCCCACCTGTTCGTGAACGATCCGGGCTTGCAGAGTATCGACAATGGCACCAAGCTTAACGGTGAATATTCCAGCCAGGTCGACATTCTTTCCGCGCAGCTCACGTTGAATTTCTGAGCCTGGCCCATCCCCCTCCGGCAAGCTGTCCCGGATGTTGCGCGGCCATCGTGACCGCCTTCTGGAACTGCCGGAATGGATGAGCGATCCAATTCAGAGGTGATCTATTCCGCGCGCCGATTGGGGGCCGCTTGGCGGGTTTCCAGGCTCGCTGGGGTCGGGATTGTCTTTCCATCGCGCGGGGTGCCGCATCTAGCCTTGCCCGGCCGCGTGCGCACGAATAATCATTGATTTTTATAGCTTTTGTTTGTACATTGCCAGATGAAATTGTCCTTTTTATGGAACCTGAATAATGCAACTTGGCTTGATTGATCTACCCTGGTGGGGTTATGTGGTGGTGGCCCTTGGTCTCACCCACATCACCATTGCCGCCGTCACCATCTTCCTCCACCGTTCGCAGGCGCACCGTGCCGTCGACCTGCACCCCATCGTCAGCCACTTCTTCCGTTTCTGGCTGTGGCTCACCAGCGGCATGGTCACCAAGGAATGGGTCGCCGTTCACCGCAAGCACCACGCCAAGTGCGAAACGCCCGAAGACCCGCACAGCCCGCAGACGCGCGGCATCAAGAAGGTTTTCTGGGAAGGTTCAGAGTTGTACCGCGCCGAGGCCAAAGTGGCCGAGACGCTGGAAAAGTACGGCCACGGCACGCCCGACGACTGGATCGAGCGCAACGTCTACAGCCGCCACTCGGCCGCCGGCATCTGGCTGATGATGGCGATCAATATCGCCCTGTTCGGCCCGCTCGGCCTAACCATCTGGGCGGTGCAAATGGCGTGGATTCCCGTCACGGCCGCCGGCATCATCAACGGCATCGCCCATTACTGGGGCTACCGCAACTTCGCCAGCGAGGATGCCAGCACCAACATCCTGCCGTGGGGCATCCTGATCGGGGGCGAAGAACTGCACAACAACCACCACGCCTACGGCACTTCGGCGCGGCTGTCGAACAAGTGGTACGAGTTCGACATCGGCTGGATGTACATCAAGCTGATGACCTACGTTGGCCTCGCCACCGTCCGCAAAGTGGCGCCGACGGTGAAATGGCAGCCCGCCAAGCCGCTGTGCGATCTGGACACGCTGCAGGCTGTCATCACCCATCGCTATGACGTGATGACGCGCTTCGTGAAAAGCGTGCGCGCGGACAGCATGGCCGAGATCGCCAAGTTGAAAGCCGGTGCGAACCTGCCGCAGAACTGGAATTTCAACAGCTTCCGCCGCTGGCTGCAGAAGGAGCCCGCCCAGCTCGCCGCCTCGGACAAGGCCGAACTCGACACCCTCCTGGGCAAGAGCGAGCGCCTGCAAACCGTGTATCGGATGCGGCAGGAACTGGCCGCCATCTGG
>JAHJNP010000163.1 GCA_018820745.1 Gammaproteobacteria bacterium | reverse complement strand
CTGGGGCGCTACGGCATGCACCTCGGCACCGCCTTCCAGCTCATCGACGACGTGCTCGACTACTCCGGCGACTTCCTCAAGACCGGCAAGAACATCGGCGACGACCTCGCCGAGGGCAAACCCACCCTGCCGCTGCTGTATGCGATGAAGCACGGCACCCCGGACCAGGCCGCCAGCATCCGCCAGGCCATCGAGCATGGCGGCCTCACCGAATTCCAGAGCGTGCTGGCTGCCATCAAGGACACCAACGCCCTGCAGTACACCCGCGAAGCTGCACAGCGTGAAACCCGGATGGCCAATTCAGCAATTTCTTGTCTGGCGGATTCAAATTCCAAGGCAGCTTTGCTACAATTGGCGGCTTTCGCGGTTGACCGAAGTTTTTGACCGCACCGTTTTTGATTTCCCGGTAGTTCTTCAAAATGGGTTCGGCACACCTGAACCCGCCATCTGCCTCGGGGCGTAGCTCAGCCTGGTAGAGTACTGCGTTCGGGACGCAGGAGTCGGAGGTTCGAATCCTCTCGCCCCGACCACTTTTCCGTCGTATCCATTCAAAGCACTGCGTCCACTGCCGGGTCCGGCAGCCGGCATTCCGGTTTCCGACCGCAGCTTTTCCGCCCGTCCGCTTCCAGGCCCGCACACCGATTGTTGCCATCGCCACGGCCACGTTCGACGCCACAGCCGTCTGTACAATCCCCGGGTCACCATCACCCTGGCTTCCCATGGCACACATCATCCCGGAAGGCTGGCAGGCGCTGCCGGCCACAGGTGCGGTACAGCGCGAGATCGAGACCCTGGCGCTGCTCGCCAGCGGCCTGCCCGATGCCTATACCGTCTACCACGGCGTGCACTGGACGCGCGTCAGCCAGGGCCACGCGCTGGTGGGCGAGATCGACTTCGCCATCGTCAATCCGGCGGGCAACCTGCTGCTGATCGAGCAGAAGTCCGGCTATCTCACCGAGACGCCGGAGGGGCTGGTCAAGCAGTACGACAAGAAGGAAAAGCGCGTGCCGGTGCAGATGGCCCGCTCCGTCGAGGCCATGCGCAAGCGTCTCCATCAATACTGCCCCGCTGAAAAGCCGCTGCTCGACAGCCTGCTCTACTGCCCCGACTACACCGTCAGGCAGCCCGGCACCGCCGGCATCGACCCTGCGCGCATCATCGATGCCAGCCACCGCGAACAGCTGATCCACACCATCCGCAGCCTGCTGCCCGAGCACGACCCGGCGCGGCCGCTTGCCGCAGAGATCCACCGCTTCCTGCGCAACGAACTGCGGCTGGTGCCCGACGTCGCCACCGTGATCGGCCAGGCGCGCACCCTCTATACCCGGCTCTCCGGCGGCCTCACCGAATGGGCGCGCAACATCGAATGCGAACCGTTCCGCCTGCGCGTGATCGGCACCGCCGGCTCCGGCAAGACCCAGCTCGCGCTCAACGTGCTGCAGGATGCGGTGAACGCCGGCCGACGCCCGCTCTACGTCTGCTACAACCGCCCGCTGGCCGACCATGTCGCGCTGATCGCCCCCGCCGGCGCCTCGGTCGCCACCTACCACCAGCTGTGCGACCGCATCCTGCGCTCGACCGGCCAGGTACCCGATTTCACCCGGCCCGGCGCCTTCGAGGCGCTGGAAACCTTCATCGCCGACTACCAGCCCGACGCCGGCTGGCAGTTCGACGAACTCGTCATCGACGAAGGCCAGGATTTCCAGCCCGCTTGGCGCGACAACCTGATGAAGCTCCTGCGCCCCGCCGGACGCGCCTGGTGGCTGGAAGACCCGATGCAGAACCTGTACGGCCGCCCCCCGGTCGAACTGCCCGCCTGGGTCGTCCTGCGCGCGCAGACCAACTACCGTACGCCGCGCGACATCCTGGCTTACCTGCAGCGTCTGGTCGGGCCGGCGCAGCCCATCGAATCCGGCAGCCCGCTCGACGGTTCAGACGTCGAAATCCTCACCTACGCCAGCCACGCCGAACTGATGGACAAGACCAAGACCGCCATCACCCGCGGCCTCGGCGCCGGCTTCAAGAAGGACAGCATCGCGGTCGTCACTTACCGCGGCCGCGAGCACTCCCGCTTCGCCCCGCTCGACAAACTGGGGCCGCATCCCCTCAAGGCCTTCACCGGCCGCTACGACCTCTTGGGCAGCCCGGTCTATTCCGAAGGCGATCTCCTCATCGACTCCGTCCACCGCTTCAAGGGCCAGTCCGCTCCGTGCATCGTCTTCACCGAGATCGACTTCGAGGAACTCGACGAAGCGGCGTTGCGGAAGCTGTTCGTGGGGATGACGCGGGCGACCATGAAACTGGTGCTGGTAGTGTCGGAACGGGCGGCGGCTGCAATGCTGGGACGGCTCGGTGACGAGTGTCGTGAATCTTAAATATCGAAACATAAAACGGCGTCTTTTTCCGCATGGCGGCGTTGCTCGTCGTTGCCATAGAGCCCGCTATGTCGCCTCCTCGCGCCTTGCCCTGCGAAAAAATCCATCCGTTTTATCTTGTCCCGCTATTTATGATTCACGACACTAGCCGCGCGCGGAATCGAGCTTTTACCCTACCAGCGCCACCGCCTTGATCTGCGCCCACACGGCCTGACCCGGATGTAGTTGCAGCCTGGCGGCGGAGCGCCGCGTGATGCGCGCAACCAGCGGGGCGCCACCGGCATTCAGCCGCACCAGCGCCAGCGCCGGGTGGGTATCGTCCGCCAGTTGCTCGACGCAGGCGGGGAGGATGTTGAGGATGCTGCTGTCGGTGTGAGCGTCCTGGGCGATGCTGACGTCGCGCGCCAGGATGCGCACGCGCACGTGCTGGCCCACCGGCACGCTGCTGTCGCGCACCCACAGGCTGCCGCCGGCGAAGGCGACGCGGGCGAGATGCCAGTCGGCGTCGATTTCGGCGATCTCCCCCTCCAGCACAACCCCGGCGTCTTCGCCCAGGCGGATCGGCAGATCGAGCCGCGCCAGGGTCTCGCCCAAGGGGCCGCTGGCGAGCGCGCGGCCCTGTTCCAATACCACCAGGTGATCGGCCAGACGCGCGACTTCGTCGGGGGCGTGGCTGACATATAGAACGGGGATGTCGAGTTCGCCGTGCAGGCGTTCCAGATAGGGCAGGATTTCATTCTTGCGTTTCAGGTCGAGTGCGGCCAGCGGTTCGTCCATCAGCAGGATGCGCGGGCTGGTGGCGAGCGCGCGGGCGATGGCGACGCGCTGCTTTTCGCCGCCGGAGAGCCTGTCCGGCATGCGGTCGAGCAGCGGCGCGATGCCCAGCAGTTCCACTGCCTGGTCCAGCGACACGCGGCGCGCGGCCGCCGGCACCCGCCGCATGCCGTATTCCAGATTGCGGCGGATGGAGAGATGCGGAAACAGGCTGGCTTCCTGGAACACATAGCCCAGCGGGCGCTGGTGCGTCGGCAGGAACACGCCGCGGCTGTCGTCCTGCCAGACTTCGCCGTTCACACTGAGATAGCCACCCGGCGCGTGCTCCAGACCGGCGATGGCGCGCAGGCAGGTGGTCTTGCCGGAACCCGACGCGCCGAACAGGGCGCTGACGCCGCGCCCGGGCAGCTGCAGGTCCACGTCGAGCGCGAAGCCGGGATGCGCGACGCGGAAGCGCGCCCGGATGGTGCCGGCCACGCTCATCGCCGCCGCCCGTTCGGATTGAAGAGGTAGAGAAGCAGCAGCACCACGAAGGAGAACGCCAGCATGCCCGCCGACAGCCAGTGCGCCTGAGCGTATTCCAGCGCTTCGACGTGGTCGTATATCTGCACCGACACGACCCGCGTCTTGTCCGGGATGTTGCCGCCGATCATGAGCACCACGCCGAACTCGCCTACGGTGTGCGCAAAGCCGAGGATGCCGGCGGTGATGAAGCCCGGCCGCGCCAGCGGCAGCACCACGCTGAAGAAGGTGTCCCACGGCCCGGCGCGCAGGGTGGCCGCCGCTTCCAGCGGCCGTTCGCCGATTGCGTCAAAGGCGTTCTGCAGCGGCTGCACCACGAAGGGCATGGAATACAGCACCGAGCCGACGACCAAGCCCCAGAAGGTGAACGGCAGCACGCCCAGGCCCAGCGCCTGGGTGAGCTGGCCGATCGGCCCCTGCGGCCCCATGACTACAAGCAGATAGAAGCCGATCACCGTCGGCGGCAGCACTAGCGGCAAGGCCACCATGGCGCCGACCGGCGCCTTCAGCCAGCAGCGGGTGCGCGCCAGCCACCAGGCGATGGGCGTGCCGATGAGAAACAGCAGCAAGGTGGTGACTGTGGCGAGGCGCACGGTCAGCCAGATGGCGGAGAGCGCCGTATCGCTCAATATCGTGTCACTCAACATCGCATCTCTTGATCAGATGTCGTAGCCATAGGCGCGGATGACGGCTTTCGCCCGCTCGCTCTTGAGATAAGCCATCAGTGCGCCGGCGGCGGCGTTGCCCCTGCCGTTCGCCAGAACCACCGCGTCCTGGCGAATAGGCGGGTGGAGATTGGCCGGCACGATCCAGGCCGAGCCGTGGCTGAGCTTGCCGCCCCGGGTGACTTGCGAGCGCGCGACGAAGCCGAGTTCGGCATTGCCGCTGGCGACGAACTGCCAGGTCTGGGCGATGTTTTCGCCTTGCACCAGCTTGGGCCGAACGGCATCGAGCAGGCCGAGCCGTTGCAGGACTTCGACGGCCGCTGCGCCATAGGGTGCGAGCTTGGGATTGGCGATGGCCAGGTGGGCGTAGCCGCCCTGCCTGAGCACGTCTCCCCTGCCGTCGACCATGTCCTCGCTGGCGCTCCACAGGACGAGCGCGCCGATGGCGTAGGTGAAGCGCGTGGCGGGAACGGTCATGCCCTCCTGTTCCAGCTGCGCCGGCGTCGCGGCGTCGGCGGAGAGCAGCACCTGGAACGGTGCGCCGTTTTTGATCTGGGCGTAGAACTTGCCGGAAGAGCCGAAGGCGAGCCGCGCCTTGTGGCCAGTATCCTTTTCGAAGGCGGCGGCGATGGCCTGCATCGGCGCCGCGAAATTGGCGGCGACGGCGACCTGCACTTCTTCGGCGGATACCGCGCCTGCGAAGAAGCTGAAGAATATGAATACGAGCCGGGAGTGATGCACAGCGAGGGTCCTGTCAGCAATTTACCTTCGGTGACTATGAATCATATAGGCCCTGCGGAAAGCGGCCTCAGACAGGCTGCGTTTCACGGGCCGCCCTGCCGCTGGCCACCGCCAAGGCGCCCAGCCCGGAGTCGTCCTCGGGGCCGAAGCACTTCTGGTAGTCGGCGCACACCTGGCACGAGGGCGCGCTGCAGGCGCGCACCTCGGCGCGGTCGCACAACTGCTTGTAGAGAAATTTCTTCCACTTCATGTTGGCGCTGTTCTTCGCCGTCAGCGTGCCGAAGTGCCGCGCCATCATATCCGACAAGGCCTGGCGGTCGGGCAGACCCATGTCCTGATAAAGATGGTCGCCGCCCATGCAGCCGCTGGCGACGGCGTAGGCCAGCCACTCGGTCTGCTCGGCATCGTCGCTGCGATGTTCCAGCAGCAGCTGCACTAAATCGTCGAACTCGTCCGAGGGCACCGGCGTGCAGTCGGCGCAGGGTGCGGCGGGATCGCAGCGTGTGCCGAACAACTGCACGTCCGCACCGGGAAAGTAGCATGCCACCAGCGCGCCGAAGCGCGTGCGATCCAGACCCATGCCGATGCCGGGCGCGGCGAGCGTACCGCGCGCCACCGCCACCATGACACGCGCGAACGTTTGTGCGAGCACGTCGTCGGGGTTGCGCGCATGGTGCATCAGCGCGTCGTAATCGAGCATGCCGCGACGCATGTCAGCCCGCCTCCATCACTTCGTGGTCATAGCACTTCTTCGGGCAGATCTTGGCGCACGCCTCGCAGCCGACGCAGTTCATCTGGTTGGCGATGGTCATGACCTTCTTCTCGTATTCGCCTTCGTCATCGTCATCGTCGTCCAGGGCGACCTCGACATATTCGCCGTCCTCGTTCACGCCCTTGAGTTGCAGCACGTCGCGCCCGCACACCCGGAAACAGCGGCCGCAGCCGATGCACTTCTCTTCGTTGATGGCGTGGACGAACTTCGGCGTCCAGCTCCGCCCGTCGGGCAGGGTGATAGTGACCGGATTGCCCATGGTTCACCTCACGACGTGGCGGCGGCGAGCTTCTTGCGCGCCGCATCCAGACTCTGGAAAGCGATGACCGTTTTCTGGGCGACGTCCATCACCGTCTCCAGCCCGGCGGGCAGTTCCTCCGACAGGTCGTGCAGCGCCATGCGCGCCTCCATGGCGCGTGCATTGAGTTTCTTCACCTCTGCCTTGAGGGTTTCCTTGTCTTCCATGTTGTCCTTCCCTTCAGACTTCGCCACGATCCCGGCCAAATACTGCTCGAAATCTTCGTTTTCGATAATGTCGATCCAATGGGGTACGTCGACTTCCATTCCGCGTTCAAGAATTACAGCCATGATTTGCTCCTTTAGGGCGTGTTAACACTAATTTCGCACCCGCGTTGCCGCGAGAAAGCGATGGCTGCTAGGCGCGTCGCGCCGGCAAGGGCCATCCCTTGCCAAGCGACGCAACGCCGCAGATGCGCTTTCTCGCGGCAACCCGGAGGGACGGGCTGATTCGGGCGCATCCCTTTGTCGCAAGCCGCTTGCAGTGAACGACACTGCGGCGCGTCTCGCTTCGCGGCCTGCATCCCGAATCGGCCTCGTCGCGGGCGTGAAATTAGTGTTAACACGCCCTAATTCATTCGGCGTCCTGAACCCGGTTTGGATTCACATACGCCCACTCGCCGTGCACCAACGCGGCTTATTCATACCTGGCCGCGTCGGGAAATTGATTCACCATACTGACGCCTGCCGCAACCTGCTTTTCCCCTTCTTCAGCGAGCTTTTCCATGCTCTCGAATCCGAAGCGGTTGACGTCGCGCAATTGTTTGTTGACCGCGATCAGGCGCCCGGCCAGCAGCACCATGCGGCCGAAGCCCTCGTGGGACATTTTCATCATCGGCGTCACCATGACGCCGGTCTGCCGCTCGATGGCCAGCCCGATGGCGTTGTAGTACAACTCCATCCGCCACAGGGTTTCCGGATCGGGGTCGCCGATGATCGGCAATTGCCTGCGCTGCTCTTTGGTGATGATGTAGGGCTCCAGCAGATTGGCGTCGGTCTTGCGCTCCCACGCGCCGTGAGCGTCCTGGGCGCGCCACTGCTTGATCAGCTCTTTCATGAACGCCGACTGCATCGGATCGGCAGCGGTAACGGTGGCTTCGGCACTAAGCATTTTGTTCAACCTCTTCTTCGTCAAAATCGAATGTCTTTTCCTGGCCCTTCTCGATCGCCTTGCGCAGCCAGGGCGGCGGCGTTCCCTTCAGCACGCCTTGCAGCTTCACCAGAATGTCGTCGATCGCTTCCGGCTCCTGCACCTTGATCGGGTGGATCTTGCTGGCCACCACGCGCGCCGCGCCCGAACCGCCGATCGCCGCCACGTAGAGAATGGCGCAGTCCTTGATCGCCTCCAGCTTGGGCGCAAGCTTGTCCTCGTTGCCGTCTTCCTCGAGGTCGCCATCGAACTGGATCGCCTCGACGAAACGCGAGTCGTCGGACGACACGTCGTAGATGGCGATGTTCTTCGCCCAGCCGAAATGGGCGTCGACCCGCT
>JAHJNP010000162.1 GCA_018820745.1 Gammaproteobacteria bacterium | reverse complement strand
TACGTTCCGACGCATTACTCACCCGTTCGCCACTCGCCACCAGGAGCAAGCTCCCGTGCTGCCGTTCGACTTGCATGTGTAAAGCATTCCGCCAGCGTTCAATCTGAGCCAGGATCAAACTCTTCAGTTCAATCTCTGCATTTACTTCAATACTGCTTCGCTCAAACTCAAAATGAATTAACTTCAATTCAAGTGTGAGCATTTATGCTAGGTGTCAGACCAGCCGAAGCCAGTCCAACTACCGCACCAACACCCACACCTATCGGCTGTAAATTGTTAAAGATCAATCTCTTAACGACTTCGCTTTCGCTGCGTTGCCGTCTGGAGAGGTGCGCATTCTACAGAACCTACAGAATGCGTCAACTACTTTTTTCAAACTTCAGTACATGTCTTGCAGGACACATACCGCTTAATTCTTTACCGCTTCCTCGATTCGCGTCTTGCGTTGCGCTTCGAAGAGGTGCGCATTCTACAGAGCAAAAACGCTTCGTCAACACTTTCGAAGCGCGAATTTTAAATAATTGTGACACGGGCGAATTTTCGCTTGCCGACCTGCGCCACCACGGTCGCTCCTACGGCAACGCTCACACCTTTATCCGCCACGCGCTCGCCATCCAGCCTGACGCCGCCGCCGGCAATCTGGCGAATGGCGTCCGAGGTACTGGCCACCAGGCCGGCCTGCTTCAACAGTTGCGGCACCAGCAGGATCCCGTCTACACCGGGCAGGCTGATTTCCGGCATGTCGTCCGGCAACGCGCCTCGCTGGAAGCGCGCCTCGAACTCGGCCAGCGCACAGGTCGCCGCAGCCGCATCATGAAAGCGCGCCACGATTTCCTGCGCAAACCGCACCTTGATGTCGCGCGGATTGGCGCCTTCAGCCACATCCCGCTTCCAGCCTTCGATGGTCGCGAGTGATTCGAACGACAACAACCGTATATAGCGCCACATCAAGTCATCGGACACCGACATCAGTTTGCCGAATATTTCCTGGGGCGGCTCGTTGATCCCGATATAGTTGCCAAGCGACTTCGACATCTTGTTGACGCCATCCAGGCCTTCCAGCAACGGCATGGTCAGGATGCACTGCGGGGGTTGGCCGTGATGCTTCTGCAGTTCGCGCCCCATCAGCAGATTGAACTTCTGGTCGGTACCCCCCAGTTCGACATCTGCCTTCAGCACCACCGAATCGTAGCCCTGGATCAGGGGGTACAAAAACTCGTGGATCGCGATCGGCTGCTGGCTGCTATAGCGCTTGTGGAAGTCGTCGCGCTCCAGCATACGCGCCACGGTATGGGTCGCCGCCAGGCGAATCATGCCGGCCGAGCCCAACTTGTCCATCCATTCCGAATTGAAGCGCACTTCGGTCAGCGCCGGATCGAGAATCTTGAACACCTGTTCCTGGTAGGTCCTGGCGTTTTCAGCCACTGCTTCCGGGGTCAGCGGTGGGCGCGTGGTGTTCTTGCCGGTCGGGTCGCCGATCATCCCGGTGAAATCGCCCACCAGAAAGATGACATGGTGTCCCAGCGTCTGAAACTGGCGCAACTTGTTCAGCAGCACGGTGTGCCCCAGATGCAGGTCCGGCGCCGTCGGGTCGAAACCGGCCTTGATCCGCAACGGCCGGCCCGCCTTCAGCTTTTCGACCAGTTCGGCCTCGACCAGCAACTCGTCGGCTCCACGCTTGATTTCCTGCAAGGCATCCTCCCGCATCAACTTCCTCTCCGTGACGGGTCAAGTTTGCCCTGACCGCGCCGTAAATTATGAATACCCCCCTCCCAACCGCACAAGCTGCTGTTTGGATTGAAAAACCCCCGGGATCGATTGTGTTAGACTCCCGGATCGTTTACAGAAGGGAAACGGCCATGCCGCTCACCAAACTGAGAATCTTAACCGATCGCTTGACCGGAACGGAACGCCGCTTCCGCCTGCGCACCCTGGTTGCACTCTCCAGCCTGCCGCTTTTCGGCGTCGTTGCCGCCTTCGGCCTGGCGCCCGATACCAACACCCGCGACATCACCCCGGAAACCGTTATCGAGGCCATTACCCTGCCGGCACTGGTTTCTGCTGGCGACCCGGGCACGTTTGAGCGCGAAAGCGTGATTCAGCCTGGCGACACATTGGCCAATGCGCTGTCGCGGCTCAAGATCGACGACCTGGAAATCCAGCGCCTGCTGGCCACCGATGCAGTGCGCCAATTGTCGTCCAGCATACGCGTCGGCAGGCGCATCCAGGCCACCACCACGCAGGACGGCCAGTTGCAGGCCATCCAGTTCGAGCGTAGCGGTGCCCCCGCACTGATGGTGAGCCGCCAGGGTGACAGCTTTGCCTCAGCAGAAAGCAGCGAACTGCTCGAAACCCGCGTGGTGATGCGCTCCGGCCGCATCCTGTCGTCGCTGTATGGCGCCACCGACAGCGCCGGCATCCCCGACAAGATCGCCAACCAGATGGCCGAAACTTTCTCGACCAGCCTGGATTTCCGCGAAGATCTGCGCCGCGGCGACACTTTTTCGGTCATTTATACGGTTGACTATCGCAACGGTGAGCCCATCGCCACCGGCAAACTGCTGGCGGCCGAGTTCGTCAATGCCGGCAAACCTTACCGTGTCGTCCTGTTTCGCGATTCCTCTGGCCGTGAAGGTTATTACACGCCCGAAGGTGAATCGCTTAAAAGGGGCTTCCTGCGTTCGCCGCTCGAATTCTCCCGCGTAACGTCCAGCTTCAGTAACTCGCGCAAGCATCCCGTTTACGGTTTCCACCGCGCCCATACCGGCGTCGACTTCGGCGCGCCCACCGGCACCCGGGTCAAGGCTACTGGAGACGCCACCGTGAAATTCGCAGGACGCAAGGGCGGCTATGGCAACCTCGTCATCCTGCGGCATCCCAATGGATACGAAACCTACTACGCTCACCTGAGCGCGTTTGCCAGCGGCATCCGCTCCGGCCGCGCAGTCACCCAGGGTCAGGTCATCGCCTATGTCGGCTCGACCGGCGCCTCCACCGGCCCGCACCTGCACTACGAGGTGCGTATCGCCGGCAAGCCACGGAACCCCATGGCCATCAAGCTTCCGGGATCGCCGTCGCTTGCCGTCGCGCAGCGCACGCAATTCCTGCAGCAGACGAGCGACTGGTCTGGCAAACTGGCCCTGCTGCGCAACACCAACCTTGCCGCACTCGATTGAGCGCAGCACGCATGAGGCGCCGCTCTCCCTTCAGGTAGAGCGCTACATCGGCCTCATGTCAGGCACCAGCCTCGACGGTGTCGACGCTGTTCTCGCCGAAACAGGCCCCGCAGACCAGATCCGGCTCGTCCGCAGCCATTACCTCCCTTACGCCGACAGCCTGCGCGCGCGACTACTGGCGCTTCACACGCCACAACCCGACGAAATCCATCTTGCCGCCGTCGCCGCCAATGAACTGGCGCGCCTGTATGCCGGGGCGGTCAGGACATTGCTCGACGGGATCGCCCCCGACAGCGTGCGGGCGATCGGATGCCACGGCCAGACCTTGCGTCACCGCCCCGCGGACGGCTACACCCTGCAAATCGGCAATGCTGCCCTGCTGGCCGAACTCAGCGGCATCGCGGTCGTTGCCGATTTCCGCAGCCGCGACATCGCGGCGGGCGGTCAGGGCGCGCCGCTGGTGCCCGCCTTTCACGCCCAGGCCCTACGGCATCCGGGAATTCACCGCGTTATTGCCAACATCGGCGGCATCGCCAACATCACCGATTTGCCGGTGGACGGCACGGTGCGCGGCTGGGACACAGGCCCCGGCAACATGCTGCTCGATGCGTGGATCAACCGGCACAGCGGTGCCGATTACGACCGCGACGGCGCCTGGGGAGCCAGTGGAACCCTCCACCCCGGCCTGCTGCAGGTGCTGGCCAGCCACCCCTACCTGAAACTGTCGCCCCCAAAAAGCGCCGGACGCGAGCAATTCAATCTGGACTGGCTGGACGGTACGCTCAACGCACTCAATCAAACGATTGCCCCCGCCGATGTGCAGGCCACCCTGCTCGAATTCACCGCCATGAGCCTGTGCGATGCAGTGCGCTGCGAATGCGGCGGTGCCCAGGAACTCTACGTTTGCGGCGGCGGCGCGCACAACGGCGCACTGATGCAGCGCATCAATGCCTGCTTGCCGAGCCTTCGGGTGGCGACCACCGCTGCGCTCGGGATCGATCCGGACTGGGTGGAAGCGCTCGCCTTTGCCTGGCTGGCACGGCAAACCCTGCACCATGCACCGGGCAATTTGCCGGCGGTGACCGGCGCCCGGGGTGCGCGGATTCTGGGGGCGATTTATCCGGCCTGAATTGGCCAGCAGCTGCATGGCCACGGTCGCGAAGTCCCAATGCAAAAAGCGGCCGAAGCCGCTTTTTTTAGTGCTGGCGAATAGTGCTTACGCCGAGAACGACGAACCGCAACCGCAAGTCGTGGTGGCGTTCGGGTTCTTGATCACGAACTGCGCGCC
>JAHJNP010000161.1 GCA_018820745.1 Gammaproteobacteria bacterium | reverse complement strand
GCCCTACACCGCGTTCGAACTGGTGCGCGAGATTCGCGCGGCCACCGACCTGCCGATCCACACCCACAGCCATGCCACCTCCGGCCTGGCGCACATGACGCACATGAAGGCGGTGGAAGCGGGTGCGACCATCATCGACACCTGCGTCGGCGCGTTTGCCGAAGGTGCCAGCCATCCCACCACGCAGAGCATGGTCGCCGCGCTCGCCGGCACCGAACACGACACCGGCCTGTCGCTGTCGCTGATCGAAGAGATTTCGGCCTATTTCAAGGAAGTACGCAAGAAATACTGGCAGTTCGAATCCGCCTTCACCGGCACCGACACCCGCGTCCTGATCAATCAGGTGCCGGGCGGGATGATTTCCAACCTCGCCAACCAGTTGAAGGAGCAAGGCGCGCTCGACAGCATGGACGCCGTACTCGAGGAAATCCCGCGGGTGCGCGAAGACCTCGGCTTCCCGCCGCTGGTGACGCCCACCTCGCAAATCGTCGGCACCCAGGCCGCGCTCAACGTGCTCACCGGCGCGCGCTACAAGTCGGTCACCAACGAGGTGAAGCTCTACTTGCAGGGTCGCTACGGCCAGGCCCCGGGACACATCAACGAGGAGGTGCGCAAGATTGCCATCGGCGATCTCGACGTCACCACCTGCCGCCCGGCTGACCTGCTGGGCGACGAACTCGACAAGCTGCGCGGCGAGATCGAGGGCCTGGCCAAGTCAGACGAGGACGTGCTGACCTATGCCATGTTCCCCGAAATCGGCAAGACCTGGCTGCAGGAACGCGCCGCCGGCAGCCTCAAGCCGGAACAGCTGCTGCCGCCAGGCTCGGCACAGCAGGACAGCGCGCCGCGCTACGCCGCCGATGAATTCAAGATCACGCTGCACGGCGAGACCTACCACATCAAGCTGTCGGGCAGCGGCCGCTCCGACGCCACCCAGCGGCCCTATTTTGTTTCGATCGACGGCGTCTCGGAGGAAGTGCTGGTCGAATCGCTGAACGAAGTCGCGATATCGAGCGGCAGCGACAGCGCCCCACGCAAGGCTGCCGCCGCACCCGCAGCCGGCCAGAAGCCGCGCGCCAGCCACCCCGGCCACGTCACCGCTGCAATGCCCGGCACCATCGTCGACGTGCTGGTGAGCATCGGCCAGACGGTCAAGGCCGGCGACGGCGTGCTGGTGATCGAAGCGATGAAAATGGAGAACGAAGTGCAGGCACCGATCGCCGGTGTCGTCATCAGCATCTTCGCCAAGAAAGGCGACGCGGTGACGCCCGACATGGCGCTGGTCGAGATCCAGCCCGAATGAATCTAACCCCCTCACCACAGAGGCACGGAGACACGGAGAAAGGCAATGGATCAATGGCTTGCCGATCCGATGGCGATCACCCGGTAAAGAAGGCACAAAAACAAATCTACAGCCTGTTTTTCCTCTATGTCTCTGTGGTGAAATCAAGGCATTCAGAATGAAACTTGTCCTGGCCTCGACCTCGCGCTACCGGCGCGAGCTGCTGTCGCGCCTGCATCTTCCATTCGAAATTCTCTCGCCCGACGTCGACGAAACCCCGCTGCCGGACGAGACGCCTTCGGCCACCGCGCTGCGCCTGTCGGTGCTGAAGGCGCAGGCCGCCGCAACGACCCATCCCGACGCGCTGATCATCGGCTCCGACCAGGTGCTGATGCTCGATTCCGAGCAGCTCGGCAAGCCCGGTAATTTCGACAACGCCTTTGCGCAGCTGAAGAAAATGCAGGGTCGCGCGATGGTGTTCCATACCGCGCTGACGCTCTTGAACAGCCGCAGCGGCCGCACCCAGACGCGCGACGTGCCGACGGTGGTGCACATCCGCCCGCTCACCGATGCGCAGATCGCAGCCTACCTCGAAAAGGAAACGCCCTACGACTGCGCCGGCTCGGCCAAGAGCGAGTCGCTCGGCATCGCCCTGATGGAGCGCATGGACAGCCCCGATCCCACTGCGTTGATCGGCCTGCCGCTGATGGCGCTGACCGAGATGCTGATGAACGAAGGCATCGACGTGCTGACCTGGCCGAGCGCGTCCTGAAATGGCCCAAGGCACGCTCTATCTGATCCCGGTTCCGCTGGGGCCGGTCAGCCCGGACGCCTGCCTCCCGCCCGACACCCTCGCGGTCGCGCGCCGGCTCGAGCACTTCGTCGTCGAACGCGCCAAGACCGCGCGCGCGCACCTCAAGGCGATGGGCCATCCGCAGCCGATACAGGCGCTGCAGATCGAGGAACTCAACGAACACACGCCGGCCGCCGTCATCCCGTCGCTGCTGGCGCCGCTCAGGGCCGGGCACGACGTCGGCCTGCTGTCCGAGGCGGGCTGTCCCGCCGTGGCCGACCCCGGCGCGGCGCTGGTCATGGCCGCGCATCGCGAAAACATTCCGGTGGTGCCGCTGATCGGGCCGTCGTCGATTCTGCTGGCGCTGATGGCCTCGGGTCTGGGCGGCCAGCGCTTCGCCTTCCACGGCTATCTTCCGGCGAAGGAACCCGAGCGCAGCCAGGCCATCCGCGAGCTGGAAAAAACCGCGCGCCGCGACCGCGCCACCCAGCTCTTCATCGAAACGCCCTACCGCAGCGCCGCCCTGCTGGACGCGCTGGCCACGACGCTGACGCCCGACACCTTCATCAG
>JAHJNP010000160.1 GCA_018820745.1 Gammaproteobacteria bacterium | reverse complement strand
GGCTGCGGCATCGCCGGCATTGCCGGCGCGGCGTTCACGACGATAGGATCGACCGGGCCGACCAGCGGCTCGCTCTATATCGTCGATGCCTTCCTCGTCGTCACCTTCGGTGGCGCGGCGAACCTGCTGGGGACAGTCGCGTCGGCGTTCGGCATCGCGCAGACGCAGTCAATCGCCGAGTTCTTTATCTCGGGTTCGATGGCCAAAGTGCTCACCCTGCTGCTGATCGTCATCATTCTGATGATCCGTCCGCAAGGGCTGTTCGCCTCCAAGATTCGTCGCTAAACCGGAGAAACGCATGACCCCCACCACCTGGTTCAAACGACATGGACTCGCGAGCTGGCTCTTGCTCGCCTGCCTGCTGCTCGTTGTCTTTCCTTTACTGTTCGATAACTTCCGTCTCAATCTCGTCGGCAAGTACCTTTCTTACGGCTTTGTCGCCATCGGCCTGGTGATGTTGTGGGGCTACGGCGGCGTCCTGAGCCTGGGGCAGGGCGTGTTCTTCGGGCTGGGCGGTTACTGCATGGCGATGTTCCTCAAGCTCGAAGCGTCCGACCCGATCACCACCAAAATTCAATCGACTCCCGGCATTCCCGACTTCATGGACTGGAACCAGCTCACTGCGCTGCCGGTCTGGTGGGTGCCGTTTGAACACCTGTCATTCACGCTGCTCGCGGTGGCGCTGGTGCCGGCGATTCTCGCTTTTGTCATCGGTTATGCCATGTTTAAGCGCCGCGTCGGTGGCGTGTACTTCGCGATCATCACGCAGGCAGTCACGCTCATCCTGACGGTGCTCATCATCGGCCAGCAGGGTTACACCGGTGGCGTCAATGGCATCACCGACCTGAAAACACTCAACGGCTGGGACATCCGCACCGACAGCGCCAAGGTCATTCTCTATTTTGTGAACGCAGGCTTGCTGCTGGCGGCGATCCTCGTCTGCGGCTGGATTCAGCGCTCCAAGCTCGGCACCTTGCTGCTGGCGATGCGCGACAAGGAAGACCGGGTGCGTTTTTCCGGTTACGACGTGTCGATGTTCAAGGTTTTTGTGTTCTGTTTGTCGGCGATGCTGGCCGGTATCGGGGGGGCGCTGTTTACGCTCCAGGTCGGCTTCATGTCACCGTCGCTGGTCGGTATCGTGCCGAGTATCGAAATGGTCATCTTCGCTGCCGTCGGCGGCCGCATGAGCCTGATCGGCGCGGTGTATGGAGCCCTGCTGGTCAACGCAGGAAAGACCTATTTCTCGGAAAGTTTCCCCGAATTGTGGCTGTTCCTGATGGCCGCGCTCTTCATCGGCGTCGTGCTGGCGTTTCCCAACGGCCTTGCCGGCCTCTACGAAACCTACGTCAAGCCGCGCATCGGCAAACGCAAACCGACCGCAGCGGCGGCACCGGTCGATGCGCTCGCGCAGCACCCGGCAGCCACTACGCTTGACGCACTGCCGCCCGGCCTCACACGTGAAGAATGCTGAACGCAGTTAAGGAGAACTTGTATGAGCAATACCGATTTTGTCCTTGCGATCGAAGACCTTTCGGTTTCGTTCGATGGCTTCAAAGCAATCGACGCACTGACACTCTACCTCGACCGCGGCGAGCTGCGCGTCATCATCGGCCCCAATGGCGCAGGCAAGACGACGCTGCTTGATCTGATCTGCGGCAAGACCCGCGCGACAGGCGGCAGCATCAAGTTCAAGAACGAGGAAATGCTCGGGCAGGCTGAACACAAGATTGTGCGTGCGGGCATCGGTCGCAAATTCCAGACGCCGTCGATCTACGAAAACCTGCCGGTGTTCAAGAACCTGGAAGTGTCGTTTCCGCGCGGACGGGGTGTGTTCGGTGCGTTGGCATTCAAATGCACGGATGACGTCAGTAGCCGCGTGCAGGAAGTGGCGACTGAAATCGGCCTGGCCGCCAAGCTCGACATGGAAGCTGGCCTGCTCTCGCACGGCGAAAAGCAGTGGCTCGAAATCGGCATGTTGCTGATGCAGGATCCCGAGTTGCTGATGCTCGACGAACCTATCGCCGGGATGAGCGCACGCGAACGCGACCTCACTGCCGAATTGTTGAAACGCATCTGCCAGAACCGTTCGGTGATCGTGATTGAACACGATATGGAGTTCGTCAAGCGCATCGCGCACAAGGTAACCGTCATGCACCAGGGAAAAATCCTCGCCGAAGGCTCCATGGAACAGGTGCAGAAGGACGAACGCGTCATTGACGTTTATCTGGGCCATTGAAAGGAAAGCGTAATGCTGGAAGTTAACGATCTGGTGGTGAGCTACGGACAAAGCGAGGCGCTGCATGGCATCTCGTTTGCCGCAAACAGGAATGAGACCGTCGCCATCATGGGCCGCAACGGCATGGGCAAGACGACGCTGTTCAAGTCGCTGATCGGCATTCTCGGCTTGAAATCCGGCCGCATTGCCATCGACGGCAATGATGTCTCCGGGGACGAGAGTTACCGGCGTGTCGCCAAGGGCATCGCCTATGTGCCACAGGGGCGGATGATCTTTCCGACGCTGACGGTCGAGGAGAACATCGAAACCGGGATGACGCACACCAAGAACAAGTTGGTTCCGGAAGAAATCTACGCGCTGTTTCCCGTGCTGTGGGACATGCGTCGCCGCAAGGGCGGCAACCTTTCCGGCGGGCAGCAGCAGCAACTCGCCATTGCCCGCGCGCTGGTGACCAACCCCAAGGTTTTGCTGCTCGACGAACCGACCGAAGGCATCCAGCCGTCGATCATCAAGGACATCGCGAAAGCCTTGAACGAGATCCGCAAGATGCGTGAAATCACCATCGTCGTCTCGGAGCAGGTGCTGTCGTTCGCGATGGACGTTGCCGACCGGCTGTTCGTCATCGAAGGCGGACTGCTGGTGCATGAAACCTCGCGTGCCGATACCGATGCCGCCCACATCAAGCAGTTCCTGTCCGTCTAAGTTCGTTCCAACCGCTCAACCCAAGGAGACCCGCCGTGCCTGAAACCCTCATCAAAGTCGACCTCAAGCAATCGCCCTACGACAACGAACTGATCCACAACCGCTGGCACCCTGACATCCCCATCGTCGCGTGGGTCAAGCCTGGTGACGACTTCGTCATCGAAACCTACGACTGGACCGGTGGCTACATCCAGAACAACGATTCGGCCGACGACGTGCGTGATATCGATCTCACCACCGTGCATTTCCTGTCCGGGCCGATCGGCATTGAAGGCTGCGAACCGGGCGACCTGCTGGTCGTCGACATCCTCGATATCGGCGCCAAGCCCGACAGCCTGTGGGGTTTCAACGGCTTCTTCTCGAAGAAGAACGGCGGCGGTTTCCTGACTGACCACTTCCCGCTCGCGCAAAAATCGGTCTGGGACATCAAGGGCATGTTCACCGAATCCCGCCACGTGCCGGGCGTGAAATACGCCGGGTTGATCCACCCTGGCCTCATCGGCTGCCTGCCCGACCGGGCGATGCTCGACACCTGGAACACCCGCGAAGTAGACTTCATCAATACCCAGCCCGACCGCGTCCCGCCGCTCGGCGCGCCGCCAACCACCAAGAGCGCGCACATGGGCAAGATGAAGGGCGAGGCGCGCGACAAGGCCGCCGCCGAGGGCGCGCGCACTGTGCCGCCGCGCGAACACGGCGGCAACTGCGACATCAAGGATTTGTCGCGCGGCTCGCGGATTTTCTTCCCGACGTATGTGAAGGGCGGCGGCCTGTCGATGGGCGACCTGCATTTCTCCCAGGGCGACGGCGAAATCACCTTCTGCGGTGCGATCGAAATGGCCGGCTGGCTGCACCTGCGGGTGAGCCTGATCAAGGGGGGCATGGCGAAATATGGGATCAAGAATCCGATTTTCAAACCGAGCCCGATCACGCCCAAATACGACGACTTCCTGATATTTGAAGGCATCTCGGTTGATGAGTGGGGCAAGCAGCATTACCTCGACGTCCACGTCGCCTACCGCCAAGCGTGTCTGAACGCCATCGAATATCTGACCAAGTTCGGCTACAGCAAGGCGCAAGCGTATTCGATTCTCGGCACCGCCCCGGTCCAGGGTCATATCAGCGGCGTCGTTGACATCCCCAACGCCTGCGCGACGCTGTGGTTGCCAACCGACATCTTCGAGTTCGACATCATGCCCAATGCCAGCGGTCCGGTCATCCATGACATGGGTGGCATCGACATGCCCCTTTCCCCCGATCTTTGAGGTCACGGCGATGGCGATCTACGAATACCTCTGTCCCGAATGCGGCCCGTTCAGCGCCATGCGCCCCATGAGCGAGTCGGCGACGCCTGCGCCCTGTCCCGGATGCGCCGCGCTCTCCGCTCGCGCGTGGATCACGCCTCCGGCCTTCTCCGGTATGTCGGCCGACCGCCGCCTTGCCCACGCCACGAATGAACGTGCACAGCACGAACCTCGCCTCGCTTCGCAAAGCGGGACCAAGCATGTTCATGGTCCTGGCTGCGGGTGCGGTAGCAGTAAGCCAAAAGCCACGTTTACCGCGCCAAGCGGAGAGAAAAGCTTTCCGGGCAAGCGGCCCTGGATGATTAGTCATTAGGCCTTGATCACGTAATGAAAAATAGACTAACGCCCCTTTTTCATCTGGTGAATCTGCTGCGCGAAAGTTCTGTGCTAGCCGAAGGCAATCTCGCCACGGTGCGGGCCGAGCCGCGCGTAGTCGAAGTTTATTTAGGGCGTTAAACCATGTTCCGTGCAGGCACACTCAACCCGTATCTGCTGATGGAACGCGTCGTGATCATCAAGCACGGCGCCGACATGGGGGAAGGATGGAGTGAGGGAATTGCTGTCGGTATGATGCGGCGATGAATCTCGCCGCGCCTCCCCTTGACGTCCCGCTTGCCCCGACCTGGCATGCCCGCCTGGCGCTGGATTTCCAGCGGCGCGACGCCGCCACGATACTGGCGCGGCGCGAGCATGTCGGCCCGCTGCGGGTGCAGAAGGCGCTCTATCCGGAAGGCGAGGGCGTCTGCCATGTGATCGTGTTGCATCCGCCGTCCGGCATCGCCGGGGGCGATGAGCTGGCCATAGACGTGAAGGTGGATGCTGGCGCGCATGCCTTGCTCACCACGCCGGGCGCGGGCAAGTGGTATCGCAGCGCCGGCCCTTGGGCGAAGCAGCGGCTGGATTTTGCAGTGGGCGCGGATGCCGTGCTGGAATGGCTGCCGCAGGAGAGCATTGTGTTCGATGCGGCGCGCGCGGACATGCAGAGCCGGATCGAACTGGATGCGGCGGCGCGCTTCATCGGCATGGACGTTCTCTGCTTGGGGCGGCGCGCCTCGGGCGAAGCGTTCGAGCAGGGCGCGCTGCAGCTCGACACCCGGGTGCAGCGCGCCGGGCAACCGCTCTGGCTGGAACGCGGGCGGCTCGATGGCGGGTCCGGTCTGCAGGCGTCCGCGGCCGGACTGGCGGGCTTCAGCGTCAGCGGCACGCTGCTGGCGGCCGCGCCACGCATCGAACCCGGATTGCTGGCCGCCTGCCGTGCGGTACCGTTGCTGGAAAGCGGTGCGCAGTGCGGCATTACGCTGTTGCCCGATCTGCTGGTGGCGCGCTATCTGGGGCATGCATCGGAAGCTGCGCGGCACTGGTTTTTTGCTTTGTGGCAGCTGCTGCGTCCCGCCCTGATCGGACGCGACGCGCAGATGCCGCGTATCTGGAACACATGAAGAGTTGCCATGGAACTGACCCCACGCGAAAAAGACAAGCTGCTTATTTTTACCGCCGCGCTACTGGCCGAACGCCGCCGCGCGCGCGGCCTTCGGCTCAACTATCCCGAGGCGGTTGCCTTCATCACCGCCGGCATTCTGGAAGGCGCCCGCGACGGCCGCACCGTGGCCGAGCTGATGAGCTACGGCACTACGCTGCTCAAGCGCGACGAGGTCATGGAAGGCGT
>JAHJNP010000016.1 GCA_018820745.1 Gammaproteobacteria bacterium | reverse complement strand
GGGGCTGGCGTGCATGGCCGTGATCAGCGCCTCGGGCACCCGCAGCGCGCCGATCTTCTTGCTTTCCGATTCGACGAACACGGGCCGGGCGGGGTCGAAGCCGTTCAGCGCCGACCAGATGGCGCTCTCGAAACTTTTTTGCGACGGCTGGGCTTGCCCCGGCAGCGCCCCCAGCAGCGACCCCCGATGCGCGGCCAGTACTTCGAGGTCGAGCACCTGGGCGCCCTCGCTGGCCAGCGCCAGCAGCAGGCGGCTCTTGCCGCTGCCGGTGGGGCCGCTCACCACCCGATAGGCAAACTGCGCCGGCAGGCGGGCGAGTTCGGCCACCACATGCCGGCGATAGGCCTTGTAGCCGCCGTCGAGCTGCATCGCGGCAAAGCCGATTTTCTGCAGGATGTGCGTCAGCGAGCCGCTGCGGCTGCCGCCGCGCCAGCAAACCACCAGCGGACGGTACCCCTTGGGTTTGTCGGCGAACCAGGTGTCCAGATGCTGCGCGATGTTGCGCGCCACCAGCGCTGCGCCGACTTTTTTCGCCTCGAACGACGACACCTGCTTGTACAGGGTGCCGACCCGTTCGCGCTCGGCGTCGCTCAGCACTGGCAGATTGATCGCGCCGGGGATGTGGTCTTCGGTGAATTCGCCAGGGGAACGGACATCGATGATCTCATCGAAGGCCGCAAGTTCTGCTACGGTCGCGGGCAAGCTGGACTCAACTTTCGGAGAAAAACATGGGGATACGTTCAGGCTTTCAGCATTGTCACACCGCCGCGGCTGCAAAACTGCATCCGCCATGCCGGGCGGCATTCGGGTACAAACCATGCCTGTGGGTTGTTTGCTATGCGGGATCGGGTCGCGGAGACGATACCGAGGCGAAGGGCGGTATCAACTTGCTGCAGCCGGGATAAACGGGACGAGCCGGCGCGCGATGCGCAGGCGTAAGGTGATTCCTTAAACGGCTTGCAGGTTCGCGGGTCTGCGATCTTCTGTGCGCCGGCTGATTGTCTTGCGGCGGTCTGCCGTTATTTCGCGTGGCAACGCAGCGTTGCGTGGTGCGACACGGCGGTCGTCCAAGCGGCGTTCCAGTGGAATGAACTCAACTTGATAAACAGGAAGAGCCGACATGGGTTTGTCCTTTTTGTCGATATTTCAGCGAATCATAGTCAAAATATCGACAGTCCACAAGCCCCGGTTTGACCGATAAGCAGATTATTTCATCCGCTTGTCGGCGCTGATTGCGTTCATTTTTGGGCGGCGCGCACCATGCGCTGTTTTTCCCGCTCCCACTCGCGGTCTTTTTCTGTCGCGCGCTTGTCGTGCTGTTTTTTGCCTTTGGCCAGGCCAAATTCAAGCTTGATGCGGCCTTTGACGTAGTGCAGGTCGAGCGGCACCAGGGTGTAGCCGGCGCGTTCGGTCTTGCCGATGAGCTTGCTGATTTCCGCGGCGTGCAGCAACAGCTTGCGTGAACGGGTGGGATCGGGATGGATGTGGGTGGACGCGGTGGACAGCGGGCTGATGTGGCAGCCGATCAGATAAACCGCGCCGCTCTTGACCACCACATAGGCTTCTTTCAATTGCACCCGGCCGGCGCGGATGGCTTTCACTTCCCATCCTTCGAGCATGATGCCGGCCTCGAATCGCTCTTCGATGAAATAATCGTGAAAGGCTTTTTTGTTGTCGACGATGCTCATGGCAGGCGGGCTTGCGTACAATTCTCGATTTTACAAGGCTTCAGTGTCATATGGCGCGTGTGCAAAAAAGTGTACTGGTGGCGCACCCTCCCGAACGCATGTTTGAACTGGTGGATCGGGTCGAGGATTACCCCGCTTTCCTGCCATGGTGCGGGGGCACCGAGTTGAAATGGCGTGATGATGCAAGCACGGTGGCGACGATCCATATCGCCTACATGGGCATCCGCCAGAGCTTCACCACGGAAAATACCAAAACGCATCCACGCGAGATGCGGATCAGGCTGCAGGACGGCCCGTTTTCCGAACTGGAAGGCGACTGGTTGTTTTTTCCGCTGGGGGAAGAGGCCTGCAAGATCGAGTTCCGTCTTCAGTACACGTTTTCGAACCGGATGCTGGAAACTCTTCTGGCGCCCGTTTTCAGCCATATCACCAATACCTTTGTCGATGCCTTCGTGCGTCGCGCCGACGAGGTGTATGCCGTATGAACACAGTCAATATCAGCGTCGAAGTCGTTTATGCCCTGCCGACGCAGCAGAGCCTGTTGCAGGTCCAGCTCGCACCGGGCGCGACAGTGGAAGACGCCATTCGCGCATCCGGCGTGCTGGATGTCCATCCCGAAATCGATCTGGCCAAGAATAAGGTTGGGATTTTCAGCAAGCTGGTCAAGCTGGATGACCCCGTGCGTGATCGCGACCGGGTGGAAATCTATCGTCCGCTGATCGCCGACCCCAAGGAAGTGCGCCGCAAACGCGCGGAAGAAGGCAAGGTCACCAGAAAGGGCGGGGGCGAAGCCGCGCCCGACAAGCCCCAGGTAACATGAGCCGCGCGCCATAAAACAAAAGGCCTTCCGGAATGAATCCGGAAGGCCTTTTTGCTGAAGCGGGCTGACTTAGTCGCCGACTTTGAGCATCGGGTAGTTGAGCTGGGCCAGGCCTTTCTTGGCGTGGTCGCTTGCCAGCTTGGACTGTTTAATGACCGTGGCGCTGTCGCCTGTTTCGGCAGCTTTCTCAGCCGCCTTCAGCGCAGCATCGGCGGTCGTCCACAATGCAAACTGAGCCTTGGCGGCCTTGACGTCAGCCTGGGCGGCGCTGAGTGCAGCCTGAGCTTCGGCGCTGATGGCGGCCTTGGCCATCGCGGGCTTGTCGCCCGACTTGTTGGCGTAAAGGTCGGCGCATCCAGACAGACCCAGCAGGGCTACGGAAGTCAGGGCAAGCAAAACTTTGGACATTGTTTTATCTCCTCGAGTTATATGGCGTTCAGGATCGGGCTATTGAACCGTGCGCCCTAGCAGATTGAATGCTGACGCAAAGTTAGCCGTATCAGGCACGGGAGTCAACCATCAGTCGCATAAATGGATTGGTAGATTACGACCAAAAGGGACGAGGCAATCGCCGGTTTGTGCGGGGCAGGGGCGGGCGCGTATAATTCCGCTTTGCGTTTAAGGAAAGCCCATGCGTGTTCTGCAAAAAGCGCTGACGTTCGACGACGTTCTGCTCGTTCCCGCCCATTCCGCCATCCTCCCTCGCGAAGTCAGCCTGTCCTCGCAGTTGACCCGCACGATCACCCTGAATTTGCCGTTGCTGTCCGCCGCGATGGACACGGTGACGGAGGCGCGGCTGGCAATTGCGCTGGCGCAGGAAGGCGGCATCGGCATCATTCACAAGAACATGAACGCCGAGATGCAGGCCGCGCAGGTCGCTGCGGTCAAGCGCTTCGAATCCGGCGTCGTCAAGGACCCCATTACCGTCACGCCGCAGATGACGGTGCGTCAGGTGCTCGAGATCACCCGTGCGAAGCGCATTTCCGGCCTGCCGGTGATCGACGGCGGCAGGGTGGTCGGTATCGTCACCAACCGCGACCTGCGCTTTGAAACCCGCCTCGACCAGCCGGTGGCCAACATCATGACGCCGAAAGAGCGGCTGGTGACGGTGAGAGAGGGTGCCAACCGCGACGAGGCGATGGCGCTGCTGCACAAGCACCGGCTGGAACGCGTGCTGGTGGTGAACGATGCCTTCGAGTTGTGCGGCCTGATCACCGTCAAGGACATCCAGAAATCGAGCGAGCACCCGCTGGCGTGCAAGGACGCGATGGGCCGCCTGCGCGTCGGCGCTGCGGTCGGCACCGGCGAGGGCACCGAAGAGCGGGTGGCCGCGCTGGTGGCAGCCGGCGTCGACGTGATTACGGTGGATACGGCGCATGGCCATTCCCAAGGCGTGCTCGACCGGGTGCGCTGGGTCAAGCAGAACTACCCCCACGTGCAGGTCATCGGCGGCAACATCGCCACCGCATCGGCTGCCGCTGCGCTGGTCGAGCATGGCGCTGACGCCGTCAAGGTCGGCATCGGCCCCGGCTCCATCTGCACCACGCGCATGGTCGCGGGGGTCGGCATGCCGCAGATCACCGCGGTGGCGAACGTGGCCGATGCCCTCAAAGGCAGCGGCGTCGGCGTCATCGCCGACGGCGGCATCCGCTATTCCGGCGATATCGCCAAGGCGCTGGCCGCGGGTGCCAACTGCGTCATGCTTGGCGGCCTGCTGGCCGGCACCGAAGAGGCGCCAGGCGAGATCGAGCTGTTCCAGGGCCGCTCCTACAAGTCCTATCGCGGCATGGGCTCGTTGGGCGCGATGCAGCAGGGGTCCTCCGACCGCTATTTCCAGGACAACGAAAAAAGCGCCGAGAAACTGGTTCCCGAAGGCGTCGAGGGCCGTGTGCCCTACAAGGGCAGCGTGCTGGCGGTGATCCATCAGTTGGTGGGCGGCCTGCGTTCCAGCATGGGCTACCTCGGCGTTGCCACCATCCCCGACATGCATGCCAGGGCCGAATTCGTCGAGATCACCTCGGCCGGCGTGCGCGAGTCGCACGTGCACGATGTGCAGATTACGAAGGAAGCGCCGAATTATCGTGTGGAGTAGGGATAGGGGGTCAGGATTCAGGATTCAGGGATCAGGGAAAGTCGTGCTGTGCGCGGCTTTTTCTTTAATGCCCGCGACGCCTGACCAACGGCCTCTATACCCAACGGCCTCTATACGCTGATTCGCGGCCCCGACCCCTGACCCCTGACCCTTAAAAAATGCACCAGAAAATCCTCATCCT
>JAHJNP010000159.1 GCA_018820745.1 Gammaproteobacteria bacterium | reverse complement strand
CCATCAGGATCACCGCGGGCGGGGTGGCGGCGAGATTGAGGTCGGCGTTCTCGCCGCCCATCAGGCGGGTGAGCTCTTCGTGGACGATGCCAATCAGCGCCTGCCCGGGCGACAGGCTGGTGAGCACTTCCCGGCCCAGCGCGCGGGTCTTGACCGCCTCGATGAAGTCCTTGACCACCGGCAGCGCGACGTCGGCCTCGAGCAGGGCCAGGCGCACTTGGCGCAGCGTGTCCTGCACGTTGGCTTCGGTGATGCGTGCCTGTCCGCGCAGGGATTTGACGACGCCGGCGAGGCGTCCGCTAAGATTATCTAACATGGCTTCCTTGTTGCCGCCATGGGCGGCATGGATAATGGGGCTCGCTGAATTCAGATTTGCATTTTAACGAATGTCTCCGTTATTGCTGGTTACTTTGTGTGTGAGCGCCCTGTATGGCTGGGTGGCTTGGCGACTGCAGCGCACGCCACCCGCCGCGTCGGTGCGCTGGTTGCTGCCGCTGGCCCTGCTGGCGCACGGCGCGCTGATCTATCAGGCGGTGCTGGGGCAGGGCGACATCCGGCTGGGTTTCGGCAATTCCCTGTCGACGATCCTGTGGCTGACCGCGCTGGTCTACTGGCTGGCCAGTCAGGGGGCGCCGCTGGCGCGTCTGCAGTCGTGGGTCAGCGGGCTGGCGGCGGTGTCGGTGCTGGTCATGGCGTTTTTCACCGATACCCATGCCATCCCCGATTCGCAGGCGCTGGCGCTGCGAACGCACCTGGTGGTGTCTTTCCTCGCCTATGGCCTGTTGGCGGTGGCGGCCTTGCACGCGGTGCTGATGACCATGCTGGAAAAACAGCTGCATCGCGGCGCGCTGATGCAGGACGGCGCCCCCCCGCTGCTGACGCTGGAGGCCATGCTGTTCAAAACCATCGGCTTGGGCTTCACGTTGCTGACCCTGGCGGTGTTCAGTGGCGTGTTCTTCTCGGAAGAGCTGTTCGGCACGCCGCTGCAGTTTTCCCACAAGATCGTGTTCGCCATTTTGTCCTGGCTGGTGTTCGGCGGCCTGTTGGTGGGGCGGCATTTTCGTGGCTGGCGCGGACGCATGGCGTTGTACTGGACGATCACCGGCTTCACCCTGCTGCTGCTGGCCTATCTGGGCACCCAGTTCGTGATGGAAGTGTTGCTTGGGCGCTGAACCGTCCGCCCGGCGGCAGCCTTGACCCGTCTTTTTCAGGAATAGTCCTTGGAAGCCCTCTCTATCAGTACCTTATTTGGCCTGCTCGCAGGTTTGCTGTTTCTGTCGGCCTGCTTTTCCGCATCCGAAACCGCGATGATGGCGATCAACCGTTACCGGCTACGGCATGCCGCCGAAACAGGCCACCGGGGGGCGATCCTGACCCTGTCGCTGTTGAACCGGACCGACAAGCTGCTGGGCGTGATCCTGCTCGGCAACAACCTGGTCAATATTGCAGCGGCGATGCTGGCGACGATCATCTCCATTCGCCTGTTCGGCGAGTCGGACCTCGCGCTGTCGCTGGCGACCCTGCTGCTGACCTTTCTGGTTCTGGTATTCAGCGAAGTCACGCCCAAGGTGCTTGGCGCGTCCTATCCCGAGCGCATCGCCTATCCGGCCAGTTACGTGCTGACGCCGATGCTGAAGCTGACGTATCCGGTGGTCTGGTTCGTCAACCTGTTCGTGCAGGGGATTCTGTGGCTGTTGCGGATCAGGCCGCCCGAGCCGGGGCACGGCAGCCGCCTGGGCCTGGAAGAATTGCGCACCATCGTGCTGGAATCGTCCGGGGTGTTGCCGCGCGAACACCACCGGATTCTGGTGAATCTGCTGGAACTGGAAGACATCACCGTGGACGACGTGATGACGCCGCGCAACCAAATCGAGGCAATCGATATCGAAAACGACCCCGAGCGGCTGCGCCAGCAGATTTCCACCAGCCACCATACCCGACTGGTGGTGCACGCGGGCTCGTCCGACAACCTGCTCGGCGTGCTGCACGTGCGGCGGGTGCTGCACGCGCTGGCCGGTGAGGAGTTGGACCCAGAGACGCTGAAGGAAAATCTCGAGGAACCCTATTTCGTTCCGGCGGGCACGCCGTTGTTTACCCAGTTGCGCAATT
>JAHJNP010000158.1 GCA_018820745.1 Gammaproteobacteria bacterium | reverse complement strand
TCTTGAGGCTGATGTAGAGCACGTCCTGCCCGACCTTGTCGGTGCCGAAGACGTGGTAGCCGGCCGCCAGCTGCATCATGGCCCCGCCCAGCATGAGCATCGCCGCCACCATCAGGACGACCGTCCGCGCCGGCCAGCCGAGGCGCCCGCCGCGCCAAGCCGCCAGCCACGTGCCCACTGAAACCTGTGACCGCCGCGCCTGCCACACGGCCAGCCCGGCAAAGACCAGCAAGCCCGCCAGTGCACCCTGCGCGGCGCCGGCAAGCGCGCGCCCGGCGATGTCGGGCAGGCGCTCGTCCGCATGCGCGAGATGCGCGCCGCCGTGTTGCAGGCGCGGGTAGTCGCGTACCGTCACGCCGTCACGCTGCACGAACTCCTTGGCGTACAGCTGCATCGCCAGCGGCGCCGAGTAGGTTTTTTCCTGCCGCGCGCGCAGCCCATCCACCAGCGCGTCGAACACGGACAGCACCTCGACCGAATACTGCGGCGCATCGGCCGGGCTGTCGGGCAGTTGCGCCCGGTAATGCAGCGAATCGAGCAGGCCGATCACGACGAACACGGCCAGCACCAGCGCCGCCCCCATCGCCATCGGGCGCTGCGCCACCACTCGCCACGGCGCGCGCAGGTGTTCCTGGCGGCGAATCAGCCACACCAGCACCAGTACCACCGCCAGCAGCGCGAAAATCAGCGCATCGGTCCACAGGATCACGGGCATGAAGTTGAATGCACCGAAGCTCATTGCAGGCGCACCCGCGGGTCGACCCAGGAATAGGAAATGTCGGTGAGGATGAGGCCGATGATGTAGAGGAAGGAACCGAGAAACACCATCGCGCGCACCACGGCGAAATCCTGCGCCTGGATCGCATCGATGGTGTAGCTGCCCAACCCCGGAATGCCGAAGAAGGATTCGGTGATGAGGCTACCCATGAACAGCAGCGGCAGCACCACCACCGCGCCGGTCAGGATCGGGATCATGCCGTTCTTCAGCACATGGCGGAACAGCACGCGCACCTCGGAGAGGCCCTTGGCGCGCGCGGTGCGCACATAGTCCTTGCCGATTTCCTCGAGGAAGATGGTGCGATACCAGCGCGAACCGCTGCCGATCCCCGCCACCACCCCGACCAGCACCGGCAGCAGGATGAAGCGGAGGCCGTCGATGCCGCCGGCGAAGCCCGAGATCGGCAGCAGGTTCCATAGCTTGGCGATGAAATACTGGCCCGCGATGATGTAGAACAGTCCAGAGATCGACATCAGCACCACGCAAAGCACGACTCCCCACAGGTCGAGATAGGTGGCGCGGAAGAACACCATCAGCAGGGCAAAGGTGATGTTGACCAACAGGCCGATGACGAATACCGGCAGCGCGATCGCTAGGCTCGGTCCCATGCGGGTGCGGATTTCGTTGCCGATATTGCGGCCGTCGTCGCCCTTGCCGAATTCGAACACGAACATGGCGGCCGAGTGCTGGAAGAAAATCGTGTCGGTGAATTGCGCGCTGCCGGTAGCCGCGGCATTCAGCATCAGCGGCTTGTCGTAGCCGTGCTCGACCTTCCAGCGCTCGATCGCCTCCGGCGTCACGTGCTTGGCGCCGAGCTGCAGCCGCGCCATGTCGTCCGGCGTGTTGACGACGAAGAACAGCGCGAAGGTCAGCAGATTGACCCCGATCAGGATCGGGATCGCATACAGCAGGCGGCGCAGGATGTAGGCCAGCATCAGGCGGTTTTCCGCTCATGCCGCCGCCAGGCGATCGCCGCCGGCGCGATGACGGCAGTGATCGCGGCCACCAGCAACACGATTGGCCACAGCACCGGGCGGTTCCACTTGGCGCGCCGGGCCTCGCGCAGTTCCGGATCGATCCGGCGGTACTTGAGCGTGGTGTTGGCCATCAGGTTGGGCTTGACGTTCATCACCCAGCCGTGGCGCAGGCCGAAGGATTTTGGATAGTAGGCGAAGATCCACGGCGCATCACGGCGCACAATCTCCAGCATGGCGTCGATCACCTGCTGGCGCTCGGGGCCGTTGTCCATATCCTTCATGCGCTCGAACAGGCGGTTGAACTCCGGGTTGTCGTAGTTGGCCGCGTTCTCGCCGCCGGTGCCGACTTTCTTGTGCGGGCCGTACAGCAGGAACAGAAAATTTTCCGGATCGGGATAGTCGGCGTTCCAGCCCCACTCGAACAGCTGCGCGTTGCCCTTGCGGATCTTGTCCTGAAAGCGGTTGTAGTCGGTGCCGCGCACCACCAATTGCACGTTGAGCTTGTCCAGCTGCTTCTTCATCCAGTCGAGCCGCGATTTGGCATCAGGCCCACTCGCCATGGTGTCGAAATACAGCACCAGTGGTTCGCCCGTCTTCGCATTGCGGCCATTGGGATAACCCGCCTCGGCCAGCAGTTTTCTCGCGGTCTCGATCGGGCGGCGCTGGATGCGGCCGTCGCGCGCCTCGTAGACGTAGGGGTTCAGCCCTGCCACGCCCTCGGCATAACCGAACAGCCCGGGCGGGATCGGCCCCTGCGCGGGAATGCCGCGGCCGTTGAGGAAGATCGAGATGAATTCGTCGTAGTCGAACGCGATGGAGAGCGCCTGCCGCAGTTTCTGGCGGTCTTCGCCCAGCCCGCCGACCACCGGGTCGAGCATGTTGAAGCCCACATACCAGATCGAGGCCGCCACTGCAGTGATGAGGTGGATGTCCTGTTCGCGCATGCTGTCGGTGAGCTGCGGATCGCCGCCGGAAGTGAACTGCACGGCCTGGTCGAAGCTGTCCGAACTGATGCCCGAGCTGTCGTAGTAGCCCTGCAGGAACTTGCTCCAGTAGGGAATGGTTTCCTTCTCCAGGCTGTAGACGGCTTCGTCGACCAACGGCAGCGGCTTGCCGGCGTCGGCCAGCAGTCCCGCCTGCCGGTCCGCCTCGCTGCCGTCGGTCGGATAGGCTTCGCCGTGGAAGTGGGGGTTTTTCTTCAGCACCATGCGGCGGTTGGGGTCGTTCTCGGCCAGGTAGAAAGGGCCGGTGCCGACAGGCTGCCAGTCGAGGGTGAGGTTTTTGTCCGCCATGCCGGGCTGCGCATAGAAAGCCTCGGCCTCCCATGGAATCGGCGCGAAGAACGGCATCGCCAGCCAGTAAATGAATTGCGGGTATTTGCCCTGGATGCGGATGCGGTAGGTGTGGCGGTCGACCACTTCGGCACCTGCGAGCGGGAAGTCGTCAAGGTTCAGCGCGCCATCGGGGCGAGCCTGGGCGGCCTTTTCCAGCGCCGTGCCCAGCGCCTTCAGGCCGACGATGTGCTCGCTCATCAGGCCGAAAATCGGTGAGCTGAGCCGGGGATTGGCCAGCCGCTTGATCTGGTACACGTAGTCCGCTGCCACCAGTTCGCGCGTGCCGCTGTGCTCGAAATCGCC
>JAHJNP010000157.1 GCA_018820745.1 Gammaproteobacteria bacterium | reverse complement strand
GCCGCCGCCGAGGAAGTCATCCGCCACGGCGAAAACGGCCTCAAGGCGCCGCCCGAGGACGAGGCAGCCTTTATCGCCCAAGCCGTGTCGCTGGCCCCGTCAACCGCACTGCAGCAACGCCTAGGCGCCGCGGCGGCCGCGCGCGCGGCGCAATTGTCGTGGGACGCCATCATCGACAGCTTCGAGCAGGTGCTGCTGCGGCTCGCCCAGCCCCAGCTTGCGCCCGACAAACAGCCGGACTGGTCATCCGCCGCCGCATCCGTTGATCAGGGGTCTCCACCATGCAGAGCCGCCTGAGTCTTGCCGCCCATCACGGCCTCAATCGACTGGCCGCACGCGAACACGCCTGGCTGGAACGCCTCAACGGCGTGCGCCTGCCCGGCTGGGAAGTCGGTCTGCTGCGGTTCGCCAGCCGGGCAGGTGACGGGGTCTTCTGGTATGCGCTGATGCTGGCGCTGATCGCCTGGCAGGGTCAGGCGGCGTTGCCGGCGGTGCTGCACATGATCGTGGCCGGCCTGGCCGGCACGCTGATCTACAAGTGGCTGAAAGGCGCCACCGAGCGCCCGCGCCCCTATCAGGCCTGCCCGACGATCTGCTGTCTGACCGCCCCGCTCGACCGCTTCAGCTTTCCCTCCGGCCACACCCTGCACGCCGTGGTGTTCAGCCTCGTCGCCACCGCCTATTACCCGGCGCTGGGCTGGCTGGTGTGGCCGTTTACCGCGCTGGTCGCGTTGTCGCGCCTGGTGCTGGGACTGCATTACGTGAGCGACGTACTGGTGGGCGCGCTGCTGGGCGGGACGGTTGCCGCACTGGCGCTGGCGCTGTGAAAGCGCCCTAAAACAAACCTTTCACCCAGCGGTACCAAGAGAATTTTTAAATCAGCTGCCACCCGCCGGGGTGACCGCCTGGCGTGCCACGACGTCCGGCCTTTCCGCTGTGTTTGTGTGCCCCGATGGGAGCGGTTTCCCCTGCCCTCAAGCTGCCTCGCTCAGGCCCGGCGGCGTCTCGACCTCGAACAAATCGCCCGGCAAGGGCATGCGGCACGCCACCAGTTCCGGCGCGTGCGCGGCGATGCGTTTGCGCGACACCGCTACCGGTGGGCAATCGGCCAGCCAGGCCGGCGCTTCGCCAGCGAACACGCGATTGATTTGCGGCAGCCGGGTGGTGACTTCCTGAATGTAGTAATCGAAGCGCGCCGGTAACTTGCGGTCGAACAGCCGGCCCATGCCGTGCAGCACATTAGGCAAGCGGCTGTGCCGCAGCGTGCTTTCGGCACCCGCCAGTTGCTTGATCGCGCGACGGCTGGCGGCAGGCGTGCAGCCGAAATTGCACGCCACGTAATCGACCAGCCAGTCGTCGGCCCCCAGCAGGGCGGCAGGCGGGCGGAACAGGTGCCGTGCAATGTGGCGGTCCATCGCCCATTCCGATGCTGCGTGCGTCAGCATCGGCACGTTCCACCACAAATGTTCGTGTGCAGGAACGAAGTGGTTGTGCGCGATGATGTCGACCCACAGATGGCTCATCGCACCGACCGCGCAGGCGCGCGTCTCGTCGTCGTGCGCCGCCTCCAGCAGCGCATGCGCAGTGTCCCAGCGGTGGCTGGTGTCGAATGCACGGGTGCGCGCGGTAGAACCGACCAGCGCCAGATCGGGCAGGCAGGCGCCAGCCATCAACCGCTGCGGATAGCGCCGCACCGCGCGCCGCAGTGCGGGGTCGAGCAACGGCACCGCCCACACCAGCAGCTGCGCGAAATACACATGGGTGATCAGTCCCCACGCCAGCGCGTCGCCGGCAAACAGCACGACAGGAACCGACCACAACAATGCGGTGCGATTCGGGTTGATCGATGCAGCCGGGTTCATGCGCGCAGCATGGCCGCGCCACATGACCGTTCGCGGTCAGGCGCGTGAACCTTCCGTGAAACCCGACATTGCCGGTCTGCGTATAATTCCCGCTGTCGCTTTCCATCCCGCCCCTATCATGCGCACCCTCATCTGCGGTTCCCTCGCCTTCGACTCCATCATGGTGTTTCAGGATCACTTCAAGCATCACATCCTGCCCGACAAGATCCACATGCTGAACGTGTCCTTCCTGGTGCCCGAGATGCGCCGCGAGTTCGGCGGCTGCGCCGGCAACATCGCCTACAACCTGAAGCTGCTGGGCG
>JAHJNP010000156.1 GCA_018820745.1 Gammaproteobacteria bacterium | reverse complement strand
TGATAGCCGATCGCCGCCAGCAGGCGCCAGTCGATCCCGGTGAGCGTCTGCGCTTCTTGAAAATGCTGGCGCAGCGCGGGTAGCCGCTGCGGGCGACGCTGCAGGATGCCGAGGATATCGCTGCGGTCCAGCCGCCTGATGTGGCCGAAATAGCGTTCGTGAATGCGCTTGATTGTGCCGTCCTTGTGCGCCTGCTCGACAAAACGCGCCAGCGCATTGCGCATCGTCTGCGAGCTGCGGGGCGGCAGCGCCCACACGATTTTCTGCGTGTCGCCAATGTCGAACGCCACGGCCAGGCCGGGGTAGACGTTGCGCATCGGGTCGAAATCCATGCCGTTGATGACCACCGCGTCGTATTTGCCCGCCTGCAGCTGCGCCAGCAGTTCCTCCGGCCAGACATTCTCAAGCGCCGCCCAACTCAGGGCTGGGTGCTTGCGCTTCTGGCGCATCAGGATGGGCGTGTGCCCGGAGCCGATGATCAGCGCGAGTTTCCTGTCTGACAGGTCTTTCATGCTGCGTGGCCGCCTGTCGCGGGCGCGATACACGATGTGGACCGGGGTCTCGAACAGCACCGGTCCGGCAATCAGATGGCGATCCTTGACGACTGTACGCGGCAGGGTCGCTGCCGCCAGATGGATGTGATGGCGGTCGAGCAGTTCGAACAGCGCCTCGGGGCGGGATTTTTCCGTCCATTCGAGCGACCAGTTCTGCGACTGGCTGAAGGCCTTGATCAAATCGTGCTCGAAGCCGGCGCGCTCGCCGTTGGACGCGACATAGTAGGTGGCCGGGCTGTTACGCGCCCCGACCCGCAACTCGCCGCTGATTTCCGGCGGCGGCACCGGCTGGCTGCAGGCAGCCAGCGCCAGGCTCAATGCAAGCGCTGTCCTCCTCCCGAACCAAGCCATTGTTCTTGTGATTGGCATGGCCGCAGTCTGCCCGAGTGTGAAATTTTCGTCCAGCAAACCACGCGGCTCGGTTACAATACGCGCCGCCGGAGAGGTGGCAGAGTGGTCGAATGTACCTGACTCGAAATCAGGCGTAGGTGCAAGCCTACCGTGGGTTCGAATCCCACCCTCTCCGCCAATCATTATTAACCTGCTGAATAGCAATAAGAATTTCAGTCGGGTTGTTGGACGGGTGTCACAAAGAAGTGTTCCAAAGCCATGGAGCGTTGGACGTGTATACCCCGTCATATTTGTTCTCCGTGGTGGAATCTCCGCATCGCCATCCCTGCACGACTGCGTCCGGCCTTTCTGATCTAACGGAGCTCCGCTGCGCACTCTTTACCAAAGACAAAAAAACAGCCCTCACGAAATGCCGGATTCTGTCGTTACAAGCAGAGAGACGTCTGAACCTGGCTAAAGCGCTATCGAGGGCAATTAAACAGGACCTCACCAAGATGGGGTTTGACGCTGCAGGACACCCGGGGGCGCCAAGATCGCTGGTCGCATACAATGACCGCCTGATCGCCCACTATTTTTTCTTTTTGCCGGCGTTGTTTGCCGAGCTGGGCAGGGGAATGGCGATCCACTAATGCTTAAGCCCTACTCGCTGCGGGCTTGAAAATTCCTCACATCACATCAAAATAAAGCCAGTAATTCAGGCTTATTCGGGCTATGGCAACCAAGCGAGAAAGCAGTACCCTACTGGAACCGTCAGTGGCCAAAGTGAAGCCGCCGCCCTTGTACAAGGTGCTGCTGCTGAACGACGACTACACCCCGATGGAATTCGTGGTGCACGTCCTCAAGAAGTTTTTTGGCATCGACGCAGAACGGGCGACACAAATCATGCTCAAAGTCCATACTGAGGGTGTAGGCGTGTGCGGGGTGTATCCCCGGGATATTGCCAACACCAAGGTCGAGCAGGTTATGGATTTCGCGCGGCAGCATCAGCATCCGCTGCAATGTACGATGGAGGAAAGTTAGATGATTGCCCAGGAACTCGAAGTCACGCTGCACATGGCATTCATGGATGCACGGCAGAAGCGCCACGAATTCATTTCGGTGGAGCACCTGCTGATGGCCATGCTGGACAATCCGTCCGCGGTGGAGGTGCTGCGCGCGTGCGGTGCCAATATCGAGCTCATGCGCGAACAGCTTGACGCGTTTATCGAGGAGCACACGCCCAGGGTGGTGGGCGAGGGCGAGGTCGATACCCAGCCCACGCTCGGCTTCCAGCGCGTGATCCAGCGCGCGATTCTGCATGTGCAGTCGTCCGGCAAGAAGGAAGTGACCGGCGCCAACGTGCTGGTGGCGGTATTCGGCGAAAAGGATTCGCATGCGGTGTATTTCCTCACTCAGCAGGGGGTGACGCGGCTCGATATCGTCAATTTCATCTCCCACGGCATCACCAAGACCCCGCAGGGCGAACCGTTGCCGCGCGCGGACGAGCCCAGCGAGCCCAATACCGACGCGCCTGCCGCTTCGCCGCTCGACAGCTTTGCGCAGAATCTGAATACCCAGGCGCTGGCCGGCAAGATCGACCCCCTGATCGGGCGCGACCAGGAACTCGTGCGCGTGATCCAGACCCTGTGCCGGCGGCGCAAGAACAACCCCCTGCTGGTGGGCGAAGCCGGCGTGGGCAAGACCGCCATTGCCGAAGGCCTGGCGCGCCGCATCATCGAAGGCTCGGTGCCCGACATCCTGGCGCAAAGCACGGTGTATGCGCTGGACATGGGCGCCTTGCTGGCCGGCACCAAGTACCGCGGCGATTTCGAGCAGCGCCTGAAAGGCGTGCTGAAGCAGTTGTCCGACAATCCCAGAGCGATCCTGTTCATCGACGAGATCCACACCCTGGTTGGTGCCGGGGCGGCGTCCGGCGGCACGCTCGACGCCTCCAACCTGCTGAAGCCGGCGCTGTCGTCGGGCAACCTGCGCTGCATCGGTGCGACGACGTACACAGAATATCGCGGCATTTTCGAGAAGGATCACGCCTTATCGCGGCGTTTCCAGAAGATCGATGTGCCGGAGCCCTCGGTCGACGAAACCGTGGCGATCCTGCGCGGCCTGAAGTCGCGTTTCGAGGACCATCATGGCGTCAAATACACGGCGGCGGCGCTGACCACGGCGGCGCAGCTGTCGGCGCGCTACATCAACGACCGCCATCTGCCGGACAAGGCGATCGACGTCATCGACGAGGCGGGCGCGGCGCAGCGCATCCTGCCGAAATCGAAGCAGAAGCGAACCATCACGCCGCGCGAGATCGAGGACATCATCGCCAAGATCGCGCGCATCCCGCCCAAGACCGTGTCGTCCGACGACAGGAGTTCGCTGAAGACGCTGGATCGCGACCTGAAGGCGGTGGTGTTCGGCCAGGATGTCGCCATCGATGCGCTGGCCACTGCGATCAAGATGTCGCGCAGCGGCCTCGGCAATCCGCAGAAACCGATCGGCAACTTCCTGTTCTCCGGTCCTACCGGGGTCGGCAAGACCGAGGTCGCGCGCCAGCTGGCCTATGTGCTGGGGGTCGAGCTGATCCGCTTCGATATGTCGGAATACATGGAGCGGCATGCAGTGTCGCGGCTGATCGGCGCGCCACCTGGCTATGTGGGATTCGACCAGGGCGGCTTGTTGACAGAAGCCATCAACAAACACCCCTATGCGGTTGTTTTGCTCGATGAGGTTGAAAAGGCTCATCCGGACATATTCAATGTGCTGCTGCAGGTGATGGATCACGGCACGCTGACCGACACCACCGGGCGCAAGGCCGATTTTCGCAATGTGGTGCTGGTCATGACGACCAATGCGGGTGCGGAAATGCTCAACAAGGCGAGTATCGGGTTTTCCAACGCGCGCGAAAGCGGCGATGAAATGGCCGAAATCAAGCGCATGTTCACGCCTGAATTCAGGAATCGTCTCGACGCGATCATCCCGTTTGCATCGCTGAGCGAGCCCGTAATCCTGCAAGTGGTGGACAAGTTCCTGATGCAACTGGAAGAGCAGTTGCACGAGAAGAAAGTCGAGGCGGTATTTACCGATGCGCTGAAAGCCTATCTGGCCAAGCACGGCTTTGACCCGCTGATGGGCGCACGGCCGATGGCACGCCTGATTCAGGACACCATCCGCAAGGCGCTGGCCGACGAGCTGCTGTTCGGCAAGCTGGCGCGTGGCGGACGGGTGACCATTGATATCGACGCCAACGAAAAGGTCAGTCTGGAATTTGAAGAGGCGGTTCCCGCGTAATGCTGTAAAGATTTTGCGTGCGTGGTCGTTAAGCGAACAAGCAGCAGGTGGTGTGTGTTTCAGTGTCTGATCCTTTTCCGGTTTGATCATCCTTATGAGTGCCGGGGAAACCAGGGGAATACTGCGCCTGTGGCATATTCGTCAGACGGAAGGAACCACCATGAAACTCAGCCACGCTTCGCGTTTTGCCTTGGTCACCTTGATTAGCCTATTGCCGGTTTGCGTCCATTCGGCTGAAAACACTGCTGTTTCCGGCGAGGATTTGGCGAAAGTTGGCGAGCGCATTCGCCAGACCGGCGCCCAGATGCAAGAAGATCTCAAGAAAGCGCGAGCCCGTATGGAAGCGCAGAAGGCGCAACAGGCAGCGGAGCGCAAGCGAGAGGAAGAGCGCGCGCGTCTACAGGCGATCAAGGAGGCAGACGAGCAGCGGCAAGCCCAGGAAGCCCGGCAGCAGCAGGCCCGGGAAGCCGCTCAGGCACAGGCTCGTCAGGCGGCCGCGAAACGGGCGGAACTGGCCGCGAAACAGGCGGAGCAGGCTGCGCGTGATCGTCAGGTGGCCCTGGCGATGCAGCGCGTGAAGGATGAACAGGCGGCCAGGGAAAGGGCCGCTTTGGCCTTGAAGCAAGCCCGTCAATCAGTCGGCCCGCGAGCGATGGCTGATGCCCCCGCGAGGGAAACCGCAAAGGAGAGGGCGGCCAGGGCGCTGAGGGAAGCCCGTCAATCGGGCGGCCCGCGAGCGATGGCTGAAGATGGCCTGTAAGCCTTGAAATGGGCGGCTGCACCTGGTTGTGCCGGGTGCGGCGAGAAAGCAAATAACGCGCACACGTACCGGCCAGGCTGTGGGAGGTTTCCCGGACCGGGCAAGGGTGGCAGGGCCGTCGAATGAACTGCGCATCCGGGCTGCTCACGCTGTCCGCAGCGCCTCAATTGCGGGAGCGTTTTTGGCGGGTCGGCAGGGTGTCATGTCTGGGCCGTCTTCCATGATTGGCGCCAGCCTGACTTGCTGAATAGGGCCGAATCCCAGATCG
>JAHJNP010000155.1 GCA_018820745.1 Gammaproteobacteria bacterium | reverse complement strand
GCTCGGCCACAGCCGGCGCTGGCCCGGCACGCTCGCGCTGCAGCCGGTCACGCTGATCCAGCTGGTCAAGGAAATCGGCGACTGGGCGTATCACAGCGGCATCCGCCGCCTGTTCATCGTCAACGCGCATGTCACCAACGCCGCGCCGCTGCGCTGCGCCCTGGAGATGCTGCGCGCCGAGCACGACGACCTGATGGTCGCTGTGATCAATACCGCGACGCTCAGCGAACGTGTGCGCGAATTTCACAGCGCCGACGCCGCCGACTGGCATGCCAACGATGCCGAAGCCTCGATCATGCTGGCCATCGCCCCCGAGGGCGTGCGCCCGGACAAGCTGCTTGAGGCCGACGATCCGGACCGCACCTGCGGCTGCGTCTTCGCCCACCCGGTCAACCGCACCAGCCTGAATGGCGTCACCGGCACACCCAGCCTCGCCACGGCGGAGAAAGGCGCGCGCTGGTTCGACTGGCTGGTGGCCGACCTCGCAGCACTGATTCAAAAGGGCAGCGTCGAGACGCCGCCGCTGGACCATTCCTATTTCGGGGACATCGTCCCCGCCACAACCCGATAGACAAGGACGCATCATGAATACGATCGACGACACCGCCGTACTGGAAAAACCGGACACCACCGCCCACCACCCGGCAGAGGCGGCGGCTCAACTGCAGCGCGAGCTGACCGACAAGGGCGTGAAATACTGCATCGGCGCCTACGTCGACATCCACGGCGTGCCCAAGGCCAAGGTCGTGCCGATCGCCCATCTCGGCCAGATGGCCAGGGGCTCCGAACGCTACACCGGCTATGCGCTGGACGGCCTCGGCCAGGCGCCCAACGACGACGAGCTGACTTCGGTGCCGGACCTCGATCGGGCCATCCAGCTGCCCTGGGAACCGAAGATCGCCTGGATTCCGGCCGACAACCACTTCCAGGGCAAGCCCTACGCCCTGAACACGCGGGTCGCGCTGAAGAACCAGCTGGCCGAGGCAGCCAAGCTGGGCTATGGCCTGAACCTGGGCATCGAGTGCGAGATCTTCCTGCTCAAGCAGAACGCCGACGGCAGCCTGTCGGTGCCGGTCGCCGACGACAAGCTGACCAAGCCCTGTTACGACGTGCGCGGCTTCGTCGACAACTTCTCCTGGCTGGACAAGGTGGCCACCTCCATCAACGACCTCGGCTGGGATCTGTATTCGTTCGACCACGAGGATGCCAACGGCCAGTTCGAGTTCGATTTCAACTACGCCGACGCCATGACCACCTGCGACCGTCTGACCTTCTTCCGTTTCATGGCCAAGCACTACGCCAAGGAAGAAGGCCTGCTCGCCACCATGATGCCCAAGCCCTTCGCCGACAAGACCGGCAACGGGGCCCACTTCAACATGTCGATCTACGACCTCGCGACCGGCAAGAACCTGTTCGCCTGCGCGCCCGAGGACGACCCCCACGGCATCGGCCTGACCCCGCTCGGCTACAGCTTTGTCGCCGGCATCCTCAAGCACGGCCGCGCCCTGTGCGCCGTGTTCGCGCCCACGGTGAACAGCTACAAGCGCCTGGTCCGTCGCGGTGCGATGAGCTACTTTTCCTGGGCGCCGGTGTTCAATTCCTGGGGCTCCAACAATCGCACCAATTCGGTCCGCATTCCGTCCGGTGGCGGCCGCTGCGAATCGCGCAACGCCGATGGGGCGGTCAACCCCTACCTGGCCGCCACGCTGGCGCTGGCCGCCGGCCTCGAAGGCATCCGCGAAGGACTCGATCCGGGCAACCCGAATGAAGACAACCTGTATGCCATCGGCGACGACGAACGGCGCGCGCGCGGCATCGAGTTTCTGCCGCAGACCCTGCAGGAGGCGGTCGAAGCCTTCGCGGCCGACCCGCTGGTCGAGGCCACCCTGGGCAAGGGGCTGCGTGACGAATTCATCCGCTATAAAACCGAAGAATGGGAGGCCTATCACCTGTCGGTCAGCAAGTGGGAAGTGGAACGCTACAGCTACATGTTCTGACCGCCTGGACCGGACCGCCATGACGACGAAAAACAGCAGCGCCAGGGTGTCCAGCCTGGTCAGCCGCATCAGCGTTTCGCTGCCGCCCGACCTGCTGGCCGAATTGGACGGCATGGTCGTGGGTCGGGGCTACGACAGCCGTTCGCAGGCGATCGGCGAGATGGTCAACTACCAGTTGGCCGATCACAAGCGCAGCCTCGGCAACGCGGTCATGGCGGGCACGCTCACTCTGCTTTACAACCGCGCCACGCGCGGCTTGCAGGGTAAGCTTGCGGATATCCAGTACCAGCACGTCGCCGAGGTCATCAGTTCGCTGCATGTCCACCTGACCGAGGACCAGATGCTGGAGGTGATCCTGGTCCAGGGCCCGGCTGTGAAACTTCAGGCCATCGCCAATGAAATGATCGCCCAGCGCGGCGTCATCACCGGCCGGCTGCAACTGCTGGCGGCGGTCATTCCGCCGCTGCATGCGCCGGCAGACGAAAAGGAAATGTAATGGACCATCCCGAACTCGAACTCGACAACCCGCCGGCCTCATCGCCCGTCGATACGCCCGAACACTGGCGTCGGTTCGCGCCCGATCTCGCGGCCGACACGGTGCTGTTCTCCGAATTGGTACCCGGTGGCGGTCACTGGTCCTACCGGCTGCCGCGCGGCACCACGCTGCGCATCACCGCGCTGGATGCCGGCGCCAACCTGTCGCTGGTGCTCTACTCGGCGCAGGAGAAGCTGGAACGCTACAACATGCCGGATTCGCTCAAGGCCCAGCACACCGCCCACTACACCCGCGGCCACGTGCTGATGAGCGACATGGGGCGGGCCATGGCCTCGATCACCGCCGACAGCCTGGGCTGGCACGACCCGCTCGGTTTGTTGCTGGACAATCGGATGATGCACGAGAAGTATGGCGACCACGCCTACCAGGCCAACCGCAACGGCATGACCCGCTCCGGCCGCGACGGCCTGCTGATCGAGATTGGCAAATATGGCCTGGCCAAACGTGATCTGGTGGCGCCAGTGAATTTCTTCAGCAAGATCACGGTCGATGCG
>JAHJNP010000154.1 GCA_018820745.1 Gammaproteobacteria bacterium | reverse complement strand
CGTTGAAGAAGGCGTCGTTCCCGGCGGCGGCGTCGCGCTGCTGCGCGCCAAGGCCGCCGCGGCCAAGGTGAAGGGCGACAACCACGACCAGGACGCCGGCGTGAAGATCGTGCTGCGCGCCATCGAAGAGCCGCTGCGCCAGATCGTCAAGAACTGCGGCGAAGAGCCCTCGGTCGTCGTCAACAAGGTGCTGGAAGGCAAGGGCAACTTTGGCTACAACGCCGGCACCGGCGAATTCGGCGACATGATGGCGATGGGCGTGCTCGATCCGACCAAGGTCACCCGCATCGCGCTGCAGAACGCTGCGTCGATCGCCGGCCTGATGCTGACCACCGACTGCATGATCGCCGACCTGCCGGAAGACAAACAGTCTGCCGCGATGGGTGGTGGCGACATGGGTGGGATGGGCGGCATGGGCGGCATGGGCGGCATGATGTAAGGATGCTGTTCAACCAGGGCCCTCCCGCTTGCGGGCAGCGCCCTGGACCCGGCTGTTCAAGCCACAAAAAAGCCCCGCGTCATGCGGGGCTTTTTTGTGGCTTGAACGATGAGGCACGTCCAAACACGCACCGCTGCCGTTCAGGATGGCTGCTGGGCATCCCCGGTATTCAGCGTTTCACTCAGCTTCAGCCCAGCCAGTTCGCGCGTCGCCCGCGCAAGGTAGTAAAGCGCGCCCATCATCATGAGCATCGACGGCAGGGCGATCATCGGATAGCTCACCAGGGTCAGGCGCCCGAGCTCGGCGTTGAACGCCTCGCTGCCGGCCGGGCTGGTGACGATCCAGGTGGCCAGAAAATAGTTCATTGCCGCGGAGAAGAAGAAGGTGCCGCCCAGCATGTAGGTGGCATTCTGCAGGCGCGCCTCGAAGTCCCGCGCCGTGCCGCGCGCGTCGAGATGCTGCTGCACCCGCGCCACATCGATCAGCGTCGGGTTGTAGAGCAGGGTTTTTACCAGCGGGTAGCGGGTGCGGGTGGAAACCAGCACGGCCACGCCGATCAGCGCGGGAATCGCGGCTTCCTTCACCGCCAGCCACTGGGTGTCGAGCTGCAGCAGGCCGATGCCGCCGGTGAGCAGGATGCTGACCAGGCCCAGCACGGAAAAAAGGTTGACCTTGCCGCGCCCGATCAGCTCGAACGTTCCCCAGCCGAGCGGAAACGCCAACGCCACCAGCAGCCCGCCCACTACGCCAAGGTCCTGCTCGCCGCTGAACTTCATCAGGATGATGGACGGAATGACGATGTTGATCAGGAGTTCGAGCAGCGGATTGGATTTTTTAGTCTGGGTCATGAGCAGATGTGCGGTCAGGTTCTGTTTATCACTGACCCGGCAATGGGGCTTTAGTTTCGGAGGCTGGCCGGGGCGGCCGAACCCGGTCGGGCCGGCAATTTTTGCACACGATTGCGGATGCGCGGTAAATTGTAAAAATCCGCGCTGTCACGACATCCGCCCATGACCCATATCATTCCGCTCGCCAACAGCCTGCACCACGCAACCCTCGACGCATTGCGGCGGCAGGCACCCTTTTCGGCGATGACGGAAGACGAGCTGCTATGGCTGGTGCGGCGCCTGTCGGTCGCCTATTTTGCGCGCGACGCGGTGTTGCTGCAGCCTGCTGACACGCCGCCCGATGCGCTGTTCATCGTCAAGCAGGGCACCGTGGCCGGCGCCACCGCCGAGGGGCAGACGGTGCTGCAACTGGCGACGGGCGAGATGTTTCCGCTGGGGGCGCTGCTGGCCGGGCGCGGTGCGGCCAACCGCTATGTCGCGGCAACCGATACCTTCTGCTACCTGCTGCCCGCCGCCGATTTCCATTCGCTGCTGGCAAAAAGCCCCGAATTCCATGATTTCTGCACGCGCCGCATCGCCAGCCTGCTGGAGGAGTCGCAGCGCGCGGTGCAATCGGAATACGCGCTGGCGCTCGACGACGAAAGCCGCTTTGCGCGCCCGCTGGCCAGCCTGATCCGGCGCCCCCCCCTGAGCGTGCTGCCCGATGTCCCGCTGGCCGATGCGCTGGCGGCGATGGAGGCCGCGCGCGTGGGGTCGGTGGTGGTCACCGACGCCGCCGGGCACCCGCTCGGCATTCTCACCCTGAAGGATGTGCTGGCGCGCGTGACCCTGGCCGGGGTGCCGCTGGCCACCCCGATTTCGGCCGTGATGACACCAGGGCCTGCGACCCTGCCTGTCGAGGCACCGGCGGCAGATGCGCTGGTGCTGATGGCGCGCCAGGCCATCCACCACATTCCGCTGGTCAAGGGGGGGAAACTGGCCGGCGTGGTGTCGGAAAAGGACATCTTCGCGCTGCGCCGCCTGTCGGTGGAAGGCATCACCTCGGCCATTGCGCGCAGCGAAGACCCCAGCCACCTGCCCGCGCTGGCGCTCGACATCGGCGACCTGGCGCATAGCCTGCTGGCGCAGGGGATGGACGCGGAAAATCTCACCGCGATCATTTCCAGCCTCAACGACCGCCTGACCGAGCGCATCATCGCGCTTGAATGCGAAGCCGATGACGCGCTCGTCGGACTGCGCTGGTGCTGGCTGGCGCTGGGGTCGGAAGGCCGCATGGAACAGACGCTCGCCACCGACCAGGACAACGCGCTGATCTTTGCCGAAGCGAACGACGCCCGGCGCGATGCGCTGCTGGCGTTTGCGCTGCGCGTGAACCACCGGCTCGACGCCTGCGGGTTCCCACTGTGCCGTGGCGACATCATGGCGAGCAATCCGAAGTGGTGCCTGTCGGCGGCCGACTGGCAGCAGCAGTTCACGCAATGGATCGACCATGGCAGCCCCGACGCGCTGCTGCACGCCAGCATCTTTTTCGACTTTCGTCCGCTAACCGGCGATGCGTCGCTGGCGCTCGACCTGCGCGCCTGGCTCAACCGCGCCGCGCAGAAGAATCCGCGCTTTCTGCACCAGATGGCGGGCAACGCCCTGCGCAACCGTCCGCCGCTGGGACTGGTGCGCGACTTCGTGCTGTCGGACGACAATGCCCACCCGCACACCATCGACCTCAAGCTCAATGGCGCCACGCCGTTTGTCGATGCGGCGCGCATTTTCGCGCTGGCGGCCGGCAGCGCGCAGACCAACACTGCCAAGCGGCTGCGCGCGGCCGCGCACGCGCTGCATATTCCCGATGCCGAACTGGCCGACTGGAACCGCGCGTTTCACTTCCTGCAACTGCTTCGGCTGCGTCACCAGCATGAGCAGCAGCGCACCGGCATCACGCCCGACAACCATCTCGACCCCGACACGCTGAACCCGCTCGACCGCCGCATCCTGAAGGAAGCCCTGCGCCAGGCGCGCAAGGTGCAGGCACGGCTGGCGCTGGATTACCAGCTGTGATCTGGCCGTTTGCAAAACGCTCGCTGCCCGCCCTGGATGCCGCCAGCAGGGCACGCTGCGTTGCGCTGGCCCGGCAGAAGGTCAACCTCAAGCTGCCGCTTGCCGACATGCGCTGGTGCGTGGTCGACACAGAAACCGGTGGGCTGGACGCGCAGCGCGATGCGCTGCTGGCGATCGGTTCGGTGGCAATCGAACACGGCCGCATCGCACTCGATGCCAGCCTGGAAGTCGGGCTCACGCAATTGCAGTCGACCGCTGCCGCCAACATCCTGATCCATGGCATCAGCGGCAGCGAACAGCGCGCCGGGCAGGCGCCGCACGAGGCATTGCTCGATTGGCTGGAGTTTGCCCAGGGTGCGCCGCGGGTCGCCTTCCACGCGGCATTCGACCAGACGGTCTTGCAGCGCGCCGCGCGCGAACAGCTGGGCCTGTCGATCGCCGCACCGTGGTTCGACGCGGCGGTGGTGGCGCCGCTGCTGTTCCCCGACGCCGTGCCGCACTGCCGCCACCTCGACGACTGGCTGGCGCATTTCGGCATTGCCGTATACGCGCGCCACGGCGCACTGGCCGACGCCTACGCCACCGCCGAGTTGTGGCTGATCCTGCTGCAGGCGGCGCAGCGCAACAAGCTCGACACCGCGCAGCAACTACGCGGCCTGCTGCGTGCCCGGCGCTGGCTATCAGTAAATTAGCGCCTACTAATCTGTTTGTCGGTGGAATAACAAGTCCTTACACTCCGCGCACGCGCAACATCAATCAATAAAGCGCGTCCCCCACTCATGTTCACGGAGGAACTGCCATGGAATTGTCGGAAAGACATCAGGAGTACTGGCGCAAGAATCTGCGGATCACCGCGATCCTGTTAGCCATCTGGTTCGTGGTGACGTTTGTCGTCATTTTTTTCGCCCCTCAGCTCAATGAAATCGTCATCATGGGCTTCCCCTTCGCCTTCTACATGGGCGCCCAGGGTTCGCTGATCATCTACGTCCTGATCATCTGGTTCTACGCCCGCCGCATGAACCAGCTGGACAATGAATACGGCGTGCAAGAAGGAGAAGAACAATGAGCACAACAACCCAGAGCCAGTTCTTCCAGCAGCTCAAAAAATACTACACCTTCTACACCGGCGGCTTCATCGCCTTCGTCATCGTGCTGGCGATCCTCGAGCAGATGGGTCTCCCCCCCAGATGGGTCGGCTACATCTTCCTCGCCGCCACCATCTCGCTGTATGCCGGCATCGGCATCATGTCGAGAACCGCCGACGTGTCGGAATACTACGTCGCAGGCCGCCGGGTGCCCGCCCTGTTCAACGGCATGGCAACCGGCGCCGACTGGATGTCGGCGGCGTCCTTCATCGGCATGGCAGGCACCCTGTACCTGGCCGGCTTTGACGGCCTCGCCTTCGTGATGGGCTGGACCGGCGGCTACGTGCTGGTGGCGCTGTTCCTCGCACCCTACCTGCGCAAGTTCGGCCAGTTCACCATCCCGGACTTCCTCGGCACCCGCTACGGCGGCAACCTGCCGCGCACCATCGGTGTGGTCGCAGCCATCATCTGCTCCTTCACCTATGTGGTCGCGCAGATCTATGGCGTCGGCATCATTACCGCGCGTCTCACCGGCCTGGAATTCCAGTACGGGGTGTTCGTCGGTCTCGCCGGCATCCTGGTGTGTTCCTTCCTCGGCGGCATGCGTGCGGTGACCTGGACCCAGGTGGCGCAGTACATCATCCTGATCATCGCCTACATGATCCCGGTGGTCTGGCTGTCGGTGGCCCACACCGGCAACCCGGTGCCGCAGGTCGCCTACGGCCAGGTGCTGCAGCAGGTGACGCAGCTGGAAAACGAGTTCAACGATCCCGACACCGCCAAGGGTGCCGCCGAAGCCTCGGCGCGTGCCGCGTTCCAGGCGCAGCAGGCTTCGTTCGATGCCCGCATCGCGGCGCTGGACGAGGCCGTGGCCGCAGGCAATGGCGACGCCTTCCTCGAAGCCCAGCGCATGGAAGCCGGCAGCCCCGCCGACTTCCCGGCCACCGCCGACGCGCTCAAGGCACAGTGGAAGAAATCGGCCGCCGCCGCCAAGGCCAAAACCGGACCGGTTTCGGCGCATGCCCAGGCCTTCTCCGGCAAGGGCGCAGAGGCAGAGCTGCTGAAGAACAATCCCGACGCCAGCGCAACAGAAATCGCCGCCGCGCAAGCTGCAGATCAGGAGGCTTCCAACATCAAGCGCCGCAACTTCATCGCGCTGGTGCTGTGCCTGATGGTCGGCACCGCCTCGCTGCCGCACATCCTGATGCGCTACTACACTACGCCGTCGGTGCGTGAGGCGCGCAAGTCGGTGTTCTGGTCGCTGCTGTTCATCTTCCTCTTGTACTTCACCGCGCCCGCGCTGGCGGTGCTGGTCAAGTTCACGGTCTACAGCGACCTGGTCGGATCGTCGTTCGCGTCGCTGCCGGCCTGGGTGGCGAACTGGCAGGCGGTGGACGCGACCCTGATGAAAATCGTCGACATCAACCTGGACGGCATCGTGCAGCTCGCCGAAATCACCATCGGCGGCGACCTCATCGTGCTGGCCACGCCGGAGATCGCCGGCCTGCCCTACGTGATCTCGGGGATGGTGGCGGCCGGCGGCCTGGCCGCTGCGCTGTCGACCGCCGACGGCCTGCTGCTGACCATCGCCAACGCGCTGTCACACGACGTCTACTACAAGATGATCGACCCGAAGGCCTCGACCATCCGTCGCCTGGCCATCTCCAGGAGCCTGCTGCTGGTGGTCGCCATCTTCGCCGCCTACACCGCCTCGCTGAAACCGGGTGACATCCTGTTCCTGGTCGGCGCCGCGTTCTCGCTGGCGGCCTCGGCGTTCTTCCCGGCGCTGGTGCTCGGCGTGTTCTGGAAGCGCGCCAACTACCTCGGTGCGGTGGTCGGCATGCTGGCGGGCCTAGGCGTGTGCATGTACTACATGGTGATCACCTACCCGTTCTTCGGCGGTGTTGCCGCCAACGAATGGTTCGCCATCAAGCCCATCGCCGCCGGCGTGTTCGGCATGCCGATCGGCTTTATCGGCGTCATTATCGGCTCGCTGCTCTCGCGTGCGCCCAGCCTGGAAATCCAGCAACTGGTCGACCACGTGCGCTATCCGAGCCTGGTGAACGACATCGAGACTCGCGCGGCCTGATCGTTGCAACCCGCGCGCCCCCGGGCGCGCAACAAAAAAGCCAGCCCCCCGGGGCTGGCTTTTTTGCGCCTGACTTCCTCAACCCGGAGCGTTCCTCCGAACGCAACCGGCCATGACCTTACAACTGCATTGAACCCAGCCGATGCGTATAGTCGCTGCGCCCGGTGTCGCGAATCAGCCGCTGCGCAGTTTGCGGGTCATGCGTCAGCGTGTGCTCGATCACCGCCGCCACCTTGTCCGGCTCGTTGCAATGCTGCCAGGCCATCCCCAGCGCGTACCAGGCCAGCCCGTTCATCGGCTGCAGCCGGCCAGCCTCGGTCAGCGCCGCTGCGGCTTCGGCATGGCGGCCATGCCGCGCGTGCAGCATCCCCAACCCATACCAGGCACGATCGTTGTTCGGATTCAGCTCGGTCGCCCGCTGCATGGCCGCGACCGCTGCCTCGTCCATGCCGCCCCTGTCGCGCACGTAGCCGAGATTGAACCAGGTGGGGGCATCGTCCGGCTCGACCTCGATCGCGCGTTCAAACCAGGCTTCCGCCGCATCCCAGCGTTCCTGCTTCGCCTCCAGCCAGGCCAGCGTACGCAGCGTCGCGACATGGGCGGGATCCGCCCGATGGCTGTCCTGATAGGCCGCCAGCGCGCGCTCCGTCCGGCCCAGCATATTGAAAAACAAGCCCCGCAGGCCATGCCGCACTCGGTCATAATCCATCATCTGCACACCCACTCAAGTCAGGCCGCATTGTCATGGGCAGGCGCCAAGCTTGCAAGCCGCGTTAAAATCATCGATTCGCTTCAGGAACACTCGCCATGCCGCTCGACATTCTGCTGGTTTTGATTTTGCGCACCCTGGTCGAGGTCGCCGGCTTCGCCCTGCTTGGGCAAGGGGTGCTGGCGCTGCTGGCCGGCAAATATCGCGAGGACAACATTTTCTACCGCACGCTGCGCATCGTCGCCAGCCCGGCGGTGCGCGCCGTGCGCTTCGTCACCCCGCGCTTCATCCTCGACGCTCACGTGCCGTTTCTCACCTTCTTCCTGCTGTTCTGGTTGTGGGTCTCGCTGGCAATCGTCAAACGCCATCTGTGCGGCCTGCATGGATTGGCATGCTGAGCCGGGGCAACACGGCTTTTCCTTGACGGGATGGGGGCAAACCGGTTAAATTGCGCCCTCTTTTGGCCAGGTAGCTCAGTCGGTAGAGCAGCGGATTGAAAATCCGCGTGTCGGTGGTTCGATTCCACTCCTGGCCACCAAAATTCGAGCGGCTTCCCATGGATTTTCCATCGGAGGCCGTTTTCTTTTGTGTGGTTCCGGTGTAATTGCGCCCGCAAAAATCACTGCGAATCACCCGCTTCACAGGCGCATGCCCACCAAGACGCACGGTCCGCCCAACTCACCCGGCAGACCCCGGCGGGCGACGACCACCTTCCTGCCCGCAGCAGTATCCATTGCCATCCCACCCCTTTCAGCCTGAACGACGCTGACCAAGCTGCGCCTTTGCGTTTCCGATGCCGCCGGCCGCACCCGATCCAGACGCGATCCTCGCTGTAGCAAAAACGGAACAGTAGAATTTAATAATTAGATGCAATCAATAAATTGTACTAATGTGAAGCTGCTTTTCCCTCGATCAAAACAAAGGAGACAGCCATGAGCAAGAAAGACAGCAAACCGTCCACACAACCCGAGGCCACACTGAGCCGCAGAACATTCCTCGGCGCAGCCGCCGCCACCGCGACCGGCGCGGCAACGTTTGGTTTTCCCTCGATCGCGAAGGCCGCAACGCCGGTCAGCCTGCGCTTCCAGAGCACCTGGCCGGCGAAGGACATCTTTCACGAATATGCAGTGGACTTCGCCAACAAGGTCAATGCCATGTCCGGCAAGGAGCTCAAGATCGAGGTGTTGCCGGCGGGGGCGGTGGTCAAGGCGTTCGACCTGCTCGACGCGGTCAGCAAGGGCACCCTGGACGGCGGCCATGGGGTGATCGCCTACTGGTACGGCAAGAACACTGCGGTGGCGTTGTGGGGCTCCGGCCCGGCTTTCGGCATGGACGCGAACATGCTGCTGGCCTGGCACTACTACGGCGGCGGCAAGGAACTGCTGGCTGAAATCTACAAGAGCATGAACATGGACGTGGTGTCGATGCTCTACGGGCCGATGCCGACCCAGCCCTTCGGCTGGTTCAAGAAGCCCGTCACCAGCGTCGAGCAAATGAAAGGGGTCAAGTTCCGCACCGTCGGGCTCGCAGTCGACATGTACAAGGACATGGGCGCCGCGGTGAATCCGATGCCGGGCGGCGAGATCGTGCCGGCCCTCGATCGCGGCCTGCTCGATGCGGCCGAATTCAACAATGCGTCTTCCGACAACCTGCTCGGCTTCCCGGACGTGGCCAAGGTGTGCATGCTGCAGAGCTTCCACCAGGCCAGCGAGCAGTTCGAGATTCTTTTCAACAAGAAAAAATACGATGGCCTCAATGCCGAGCACAAGGCCATCATCAAGCACGCCATCGAGGCCGCATCGGCCGATATGTCCTGGAAGGCCATCGACCGCTATTCCAAGGACTACCTCGACATGAGCACCAAGAAGGGCGTCAAGTTCTACAAGACGCCGGATGCCATCCTGCGCAAGCAACTGCAGTCCTGGGACAAGATCATGGCGGCCAAGAGCGCGGAGAATCCCGCGTTCAAGAAAGTGCTCGAATCCATGCGCGCCTTCGCGGCCCGCGCGGCGCGCTGGCAGAATGACACCAGCGTGGACTACAAGATGGCGTACAACCATTTCTTCGCCAAGAAAAAGGGCTGACCGCCCCGGTCCGCCGCCGATCCCTGGCGGCGGCCTTTCCCATTCGGGTCGTTACCCTATGCAGAAATTCATGATGGCGGTCGACCGCCTGACCACTTTCGTGGGTCGGTTCTTCGCCTGGTCCATCGTCGCGCTAACCCTGCTGGTCTCCTGGGAAGTGTTTTCCCGCTACTTTCTGAATCATCCCCACCCCTGGGCGCTCGATGCCCAGATCATGCTGTACGGCATCCTGTTCATGATGGCCGGCGCCTACACCCTGGCGCACCAGGGCCATGTGCGCGGCGACGTGCTGTATGGGGCGCTCCGCCCGCGCACCCAGGCCGGCATCGATCTGGTGCTGTTCGTCTTTTTCTACCTGCCCGGCGTGCTCGCGCTCACCTGGGCCGGCTGGACCTATGCCAACGAATCGCTGGCGATCCGCGAGAACACCTTCAGCCCCGACCCGCTGCCGCTGTATCCCTTCAAGTTCGTGATCCCGGCGGCGGGCTTTCTGCTGCTGCTGCAGGGCATCGTCGAGATCCTGCGCTGCGTGGTCTGCCTGCGCCTGGGCAGCTGGCCGTCTCGCATGAAGGACGTTGAGGAGATCGACCTGGAAGAACTCCGGGCCATGGTCAGGGACGACGATGAAGCCGCGGGAGCCCAGCCATGAAGAAGGGACTCGTAGTCGGCTTCGGCTTCATGGCGCTGATCCTGCTGGCCATCGCCGTAATGACGCCGTGGAGCACCCTCGAAAACGGCCACATCGGCATCATCATGCTGTGCCTGATCGTGGTGGCGATGATGATGGGCTTTCCCAGCGCCTTCACCCTGATGGGCATGGGCGTGCTGTTTTCATGGTTCGCCTACCGCTCGGTCGATCCCGGGATTGCCGTGCAGCAGACCCTGGATCTCGCCGTACAGCGCGCCTATGGCGTGATGACCAGCGACGTACTCATCGCGGTGCCGCTGTTCCTGTTCATGGGTTATCTGGTCGAGCGCGCGAAGCTGATCAAGAAGCTGTTCCACGCCATCCACATCGCCACCGCGCGCATTCCCGGCTCGCTCGCCGTGGCCACCCTGGTGACTTGCGCCATCTTCGCCACCGCCACCGGCATCGTCGGCGCGGTGGTCACGCTGATGGGCCTCTTGGCACTACCGGCCATGCTGCGCGCCGGTTACGACACCAAACTCTCCGCCGGCGTCATCGCGGCGGGCGGCACGCTGGGCATTCTGATCCCGCCGTCGATCATGCTCATCGTCTATGGCGCCACCGCCGGCGTGTCGGTGGTGCAGCTCTATGCGGGCGCTTTCTTCCCCGGCCTGCTGCTGGCGGGACTGTATGTCGTGTACGTCATTCTGATCGCCTGGCTCAAGCCCCACTGGGCACCGCCCCTGAGCGCCGAGGATCGACGCGTGCCGCTGCCGCCGCACATGACGCAGCTGTCGGCACGCTTCGGCAAGCTTGCCCTGCCTGCCCTGCTGCGTTCGCTTTTCGGACAGCATGACGCCACGGTTTCGCGCGCGGCCGTCGGCAGGGATCTGCTGGTGGCGGGCCTGCCGGCGCTGGCTTTCGCCCTCATCATGGGACTGACCTGGAATACGCTGACCCAGCCGACCGAGGTGTTCGACACCTCCGGCCTGGTGGAAATGGGCGTTTACGCCGAAGCCTACCGCAGCGAAGACGGCGAGGAGACGGCCCCGGGCATCTCCGAGCCCCCCGTCGAGGAAGCGCGCGCACCCGGCATAGAAGAGCCCCCAGCCCTGGAGGAGCCCTCGGCGCTTGCCGAGCCCGATGTGGCCGAAGCCGATGGATTGGCAGCCCCCCCCGCACTGGAAGAACCGCCTCCCCTTGATGAGTCCGAAACCGCAGCCGGCCGCGAGCCTGCTCCTGCGGCTTTCTGGAAGACGGTCGGCGCTGGCGTGGCGGTGCTGGGCGTGGGCTACCTGCTGCTCACCTTCCCGCGCCTGGAAGTGTTCCGCATGCTCCTCACTTCATTTTTCCCGCTGGCGGTGATGATTCTGGGCGTGCTGGGCTCCATCGTATTCGGCCTGGCCACCCCCACCGAGGCCGCCGCCATGGGGGCGCTGGGCGGCTTCGTGCTGGCGGCCTTCTATATGGCCCAGGACGCGCCGCGGGAACAGCGCCGGCGCTGGTGGCCGGCCTGGATCGCGCTGTGGGGAACATTTCTCGCCTCGGTACTCTGGTTCATCCTGTACCGGGCGCAGGTGATCGCCACGCCCCTGCCGCCGGCCCTCGGCCAGGCGTCGATGCTGGCCTTCCTCGCCTGGGCGGCGCTTGCCAGCTGGCAGGTGAAGTTGATCCCGATGCTGCGCGAGTCGGTATTCCTCACCGCCAAGACTTCCGCCATGGTGTGCTGGCTGTTCGTCGGCGCCAGCATCTACTCGGCGGCGTTTTCCCTGCTGGGCGGCCAGCACGTGGTCGAAGCGTGGGTGCTGTCGCTCAACATGACGCCGCTGGAATTCCTGCTGCTCACCCAGTTCATCATTTTCATTCTCGGCTGGCCGCTGGAATGGACCGAGATCATCGTCATCTTTATGCCGATCTTCATTCCGCTGCTGGCGCACTTCAACATCGATCCGCTGTTCTTCGGCCTGCTGGTGGCGCTCAATCTGCAGATGTCCTTCCTGTCGCCGCCGATGGCGCCGTCGGCGTTCTACCTGAAAGGCGTGGCGCCGCCCAGCGTCTCGCTGGGGCAGATATTCCTGGGTTCCATGCCCTTCCTCGGGCTGGTGATCCTGTCCATGGCGATCCTGTACATCTGGCCGCAGATCGGCCTGTGGCTGCCGGGCGTGCTCTACAAATGACACTCACTGAAACCCGGTCAATCGAGGAGAAACGATGAACATCGCATTCGTCGGCATGGGCATCATGGGCAAGCCCATGGCGGTCAACCTGAAGCAGGCCGGCCACACCGTCTTCGTGCATGGCCGCCGCCCCGAAACCATGGCGCAGCCGGTGGAAGCCGGCTGTGCCGGCTGCACGACGATCGCCGACGCGGCCGCGCAGGCCGAGATCATCATCGTCATGGTGTCGGACACGCCGGACGTCGAGCAGGTGCTGTTCGGCGAGAACGGCGTCGCCGCCGGCGCGAAGCCCGGCGCGGTGGTGGTCGACATGAGCACCATCTCGCCGACCGCGACCCGCGCCTTCGCCGACACGCTGCAGGCGCGCGGCATCGAGATGCTCGACGCGCCGGTGTCCGGCGGCGAGGTCGGCGCGATCAACGCCACGCTGTCGATCATGGTCGGCGGCAAGCCGGACGTGTTCGAGCGCGTGAAGCCGGTGTTCGAGGCGATGGGCAAGAACATCGTGCGGGTCGGCGACCACGGCGCCGGCCAGGTCGCCAAGGCCTGCAACCAGATCGTGGTGGCGGTCACCATCGAGGGCGTCGCCGAGGCACTCACCTTCGCGCGCAAGAACGGCGTCGACCCGGCCCGCGTGCGCGACGCGCTGATGGGCGGTTTCGCCGGCAGCCGCATTCTGGAAGTGCACGGCAAGCGCATGCTCGACAACGACTACACGCCGGGCTTCAAGACGAAGCTGCACCAGAAGGACATCAATATCGTGATGCAGACCGCGAAGGAACTTGGCCTCGCGCTGCCAGGTGCGGCGCTGGTGATGCAGCATCTCAACGCGCTGATGGGCACCGGCGGCGCCGAGCTGGATTCGGCGGCGGTGATGAAGATCGTCGAGCGCGAGTCCGGCATGGAGCGGGAATGAGCCACCGCATCGTCTTCCTCGACCGTGCAAGCCTGATCGCCGAGATGCGCGCGCCATCGTTCGCGCACGACTGGATCGACCATGACCAGACGCCTCCCGAGGAGGTGATTCCGCGCATCCGCGATGCCGACATTGTCATCGTCAACAAGGTCAAGCTTCCCGCCGGCATCCTGGCGCAGGCGCCCAGCGTAAAAATGATCGCGGTATCGGCTACCGGCACCGACATCGTCGACCTCGCCTATTGCCGCGCGCAAGGCATCGTGGTGTCCAATATCCGCGGCTATGCGATGCACACCGTGCCCGAGCATGCCTTCATGATGATGCTGGCGCTGCGCCGCAACCTGCTGGGCTGGCGCGAGGACGTGCGCGCCGGTCTGTGGCAGCAGACCGACCAGTTCTGCCTGTTCACCCGGCCGGTAAATGACCTCCACGGCAGCACGCTGGGCCTCGTCGGCTACGGTTCGCTCGGCCACGGCATGCAGCGGCTCGCCGAGGCCTTCGGCATGCGGGTGCTGGTCGCCGAGCACAAGAACGCCGCCACGATCCGTGAAGGCCGTACGCCCTTCGACGACGTGCTGCGTGACGCCGACGTGATTTCGCTGCACACCCCGCTGACTGCCGCGACGCGGCACATGATCGGCACACGCGAGTTCGGTCTGGTGAAACCCTCCGCCATTCTCATCAACACCGCGCGCGGCAATCTGGTGGACGAGGCGGCGCTGGTCGAGGCGCTGAAATCGCAGCGCATCGCCGGCGCCGGCTTCGACGTGCTGTCCGTCGAGCCGCCGCGCGAGGGCAACCCGCTGCTCGACCTCGATCTGCCGAACTTCATCCTCACCCCCCACGTCGCCTGGTCCAGCCGCGAGGCGATGCAGACGCTTGCCGACCAGCTGGTCGACAACATCGAGGCCTTCGTGGCCGGCACGCCGCGCAACGTCGTCACCTGAAAGGACCCGCCATGGACGCACGCGTCACCGCAGCCGGCCTCTCGATCGCCCAGCCGCTCTACGATCTGGTGCGCGACGAGATTGCCCCGGGCACCGGCATCCGCAGCGACAAGCTGTGGCAGGGCTTCGCCGACATGCTGCGCGAACTGGCGCCGCGCAACCGCGCCCTGCTGGCGCGGCGCGACGAGCTGCAGGCCCGCATCGACGCCTGGCATCTGGAACGCGCGGGCCGGCCGCACGATGCCGCGGCCTACAAGCAGTATTTGCAAGACATCGGCTACCTGCTGCCGGAGGGCGATGACTTCGTCATCGCCACCGAAAACGTCGACGACGAAATCGCGCGCATCGCCGGCCCGCAGCTGGTGGTGCCGGTGAACAACGCCCGCTATGCCCTGAATGCCGCCAATGCGCGCTGGGGCAGCCTGTTCGACGCCCTCTACGGCACCGACGTCATTCCTGGCGAAGGCGGCGCCGAGCAGAAGGGCGCCTTCAATCCGGTGCGCGGCGCCAAGGTCATCGCCTATGCCAAGGCCTTCCTCGACCAGGCCGCCCCCTTGCGCGAGGGCAGCTACATCGACGCCATCGCCTACTCGGTGAAGGCGGGCCAGCTCGCGGTGACGCTGTCGAACGGCGCGCACACCGGGCTGCGCGACCCCGCCCAGTTCAGGGGCTATCAGGAAAAAGCTGGCGCGATCAGCTCGCTGCTCCTGCTGCACCACGGCCTCCACATCGAGATCCATTTCAACACCGACCACCCCATCCACGAGCTGCACCCCACCGGCATCCGTGACATCTTTATGGAAGCCGCGATCACCACCATCATGGACTGCGAGGATTCGGTGGCCGCGGTGGATGCGGGCGACAAGGTCAAGGTCTACCGCAACTGGCTGGGCCTGATGAAGGGCGAGCTATCAAGCAGCTTCGACAAGGGCGGCAAGACCCTCACCCGCAGCCTCAACCCGGACCGCCGCTACCTTTCGCCCGAAGGCCGCGCCTTGGAAATTCCCGGACGCAGCCTGATGCTGGTGCGCAACGTCGGCCACCTGATGACCACCGACGCGGTGCTCGACGAGGCGGGCAACGAGGTGTTCGAGGGCCTGCTCGACGCCCTCATTACCAGCGCCTGCGCGCTGCACGACCTCGGGGGCGCGAGCCCTCTGCGCAACAGCCGCACGGGCAGCGTCTACCTCGTCAAGCCCAAGCAGCATGGCCCGGACGAAGTCGCCTTCACGGTCGATCTGTTTGCGCGCATCGAGGACGTGCTGGAGTTGCCGCGAAACACGCTGAAGATCGGCGTCATGGACGAGGAGCGGCGCACCACGCTCAACCTCAAGGCCTGCATCCGCGCGGCGCGCGAGCGGCTGATCTTCATCAACACGGGGTTTCTCGACCGCACCGGCGACGAGATCCACACTTCGATGGAGGCCGGCCCGGTGCTGCGCAAGAACGAGATGAAATCCGCCGCCTGGCTCCGCGCCTACGAGGACTGGAACGTCGACATCGGCCTGGCCTGCGGCCTCGCGGGCCGGGCGCAGATCGGCAAGGGCATGTGGACCATGCCCGACCGCATGGCCGACATGATGGCGAACAAGCAAGCGCACCCGGAAGCGGGTGCCAGCTGCGCGTGGGTGCCTTCTCCCACCGCCGCCACCCTGCACGCCATCCACTATCACCGGGTCGACGTGTTTGCGCGTCAGGCGGCGCTGCGGCAGCGCGAACGCGCCGCGCTCGACGACCTGCTGACGATTCCCGTGGTGGTGGCGCCTGACTGGTCGCCGGAAGACGTCCAGCAGGAACTGGACAACAACATCCAGGGCCTGCTCGGCTATGTGGTGCGCTGGATCGACCAGGGCATGGGGGCATCCAAGGTGCCGGACATCCACAACGTCGGCCTGATGGAGGACCGGGCGACGCTGCGCATCGCCAGCCAGCACATCGCCAACTGGCTGCATCACGGCGTGGTCAGCGAATCCCAGGTGATGGAAACATTGAAGCGCATGGCGCGGCTGGTCGACCAGCAGAATGCGGGCGACCCCGACTACATCAACATGGCGCCGCACTACATCAGCCTGGCCTTCCAGGCCGCGCAGGACATGATTTTCCATGGCCGGCGCACACCGAACGGCTACACCGAGCCGACCCTGCACCGGCGTCGGCGGCAGTTCAAGGCCGCCCTGCGCGGCGACTGATCACACCAGACTAACCCGCCACCCGCTGGTCGCGCTGTTCGAAGCCGCGCGCATGCTGGCCCAGGAGGGTGGTCGCCTCGTGGCTGGAAAGCGGGGGGCTGTAGTAATAGCCCTGCACTTCGTGGCATTGCATCTGCTGCAGCAGCGCGCGCTGGGCTTCGGTTTCGACGCCTTCGGCGACGACATTGAGATTCATGCCGCGCCCCATGGCGATCATGGCGTTGACGATGGACATGTTCTCATCGCGGTCGAGTTCCTGCACGAAGGACTGGTCGATCTTGAGGGTGTGGATGGGGAAGCGCGACAGGTACTTGAACGAGCTGTAGCCGGTGCCGAAATCGTCGATGGCGATTCGGATGCCGGCAACGGAGAGGCGTCCGAGCTTGATCGCATTGGCCTCGAAATCCCGCATCAGGAGGGTTTCGGTGATTTCCAGTTCCAGCAGGTTGCCGTCCAGCGAATACACCTGAACGGCACGCATGACACTGTCGACGAAGTCGGCACTTTCAAGCTGACGGGCTGAAATATTGACCGACAGCCGTACCGGTGGCAGCCCCGCCTTGCGCCATACGGCCATTTGCTCGCCGGCCTGGCGCAGCACCCAGTCGCCGATGGGGACGATGACGCCGCACTCTTCGGCCACCGGGATGAAATCGGCGGGACTGAGAAGGCCGCGCTGCGGATGCCACCAGCGCAGCAGGGCTTCAAACCCGCGCACTTCGCCGGTGGCGGTGTCGACCTGCGGCTGGTAGAACAGCACGAATTCATTGCGCGCCAGCGCGCGGCGCAGGTCGGTTTCGACCTGCATGCGTTCGGAGTAGGGCGCCTGCATGCCGGATTCCCAGAACTGCAAGCGGCTGCGGCCCTGCGACTTGGCCCGGTACATGGCGATTTCAGCCTGGCGGATCAGGCTGTCGATCATGTCGCCGTCTTCCGGCGCGACGCAGGCGCCGATGCTGACCGAGGCGTAAATTTCGTGGCCCTTGACGTACACCGGCTTGGACAGCACCTGAATGATCTTGCGGCAGATATGGTCGACGTCGCTGCGCGATACCAGGGTAGGCAGCAGTACGGCGAACTCGTCACCGCCCAGGCGCGCGAGGGTATCGCCTTCGCGCAGGCACTGGCGCAGCCGCGCCCCGACGGCCAGCAGCATTTCGTCGCCGATGGTATGACCGAGCGAGTCGTTGATCACCTTGAAGTGATCGAGATCGAGGCTCAGCACCGCCAGCGGTTTCTGGGTGCGCTTGGCCTGCGCCAGCATGAGGCCGAGGTGGTCGCGGAACAGCGCGCGGTTGGGCAGCCCGGTGAGCAGGTCGTGGTAGGCCTGGTAGTGCACGGTTTCCTCGGCCTGCTTGCGCTCGGTGATGTCCTTGGCGACGCCGTAACTGCCGATGAAACGCTGCTCGAACGGGCTGGCCTCCTCGTCGTACATGCCGGTGGCGGTGAGCTCGACCGACTTGCAGCGGCCGGTCATCAGACGCGGGCGCCGCATCCCGGGGTTGCACTTGAGATGGATTTCGATATTGCGCGCACTGCGGTCACCGGCGCGGCGTTCGTTGAACACGTGTTCGGCGCGCGCGATGTCGTCTTCGTGAATCACCAGGCTGTAATGCTGGCCCAGCAACTCTTCGCCACGGTAACCGAGCAGGCTTTCGACACGGTCGTTGACGAAGGTAAAGCGGCCTTCGCAGTCCAGCGTGTAGATGAAATCGGGCGAACTGTTGACCAGAAAACGATGCCACTTTTCCGACTGCTGCAGGCGCTGCAGGATGTGGTTGTTTTCCTTTTCCAGCCGCCGCCGCGTCAGCGTGTTTTCGATGCGGCGCAGCAGTTCTTCGGGCTCGTACGGCTTGCGCACGAAGTCGGCCGCGCCGCCGCGCAGCGCGCGGATCGCCGCATCGATGGTGCTATCGCCGGACACCACGATCACCGGGGTGTCGACGCTTCTGTCGGCGACGAAGCGCAGCACCTCGTTGCCGTCCAGGTCCGGCATCCCGAGGTCGAGCAGGATCGCATCGAACTGCTGCTTGCCGATGGCGATCAGGGCCTCGCAGCCACCGTTGGCGGTCACCACGTCGTAATCGCGGGTGACCAGCAGGCGGGTGAGGCCTTCCAGAATCAGCGGCTCGTCGTCCACCACCAGGAGACGCTGGCGAACCGGAAAACTGCTGACCGCGCTGCACTGCGGAGCGAGTTGAAGGGGATTGTCTGACACGAAGTTCTCCTTATGCACGGGTTACATCGACCCGTAGCGTGTTGTCGTGAGCGGGGCCTCGCTGTTTTGCAAGGTCGGCAGGCGGATCAAAAAATGGGTGCCTTGCGGCGTGCTGGTGCAGCTGAGGTGGCCGCTCATGCGCTCGACCAGGCTGCGGCTGATGGTCAGGCCGAGCCCGGCGTGATCGCCGCCCTTCTCGCTGACCACCGGTTCGAACAAATGCGACGCCACCGCAGGCGGCAGGCCGGGGCCGGTATCGGCCACTTCGATTTCGACCTGGCGCAGGCCGTCCACGTCGGCCAGCCGTGTGGTGAATTTGAGATGGCCGCCCGCGTGCATGGCCTCGACCGCATTCTTGGCCAGGTTGAACAGCACCTGCTTCAGCAGGTCTTTCTGCAGCGGCAGCGGCGGTACGTCGGGGTTGAGGTCGATCTGCACGTTGACCTTGTTCGGCGCGAACAGTGTGCCGAGCGCCATCCGCACCAGTTCGGAGACCACGCTGTTGACCGACACCAGTTCGAGCGCCATGGCGGGCGGCGCGTTTTCCTCGACTGCGGTGATGCCGCGCACGATGCGCGCCACCCGCTCGATTTCGTCGCTGATGATGCTGAGGTCGCGCTGCACCGCCGAATCCGCACCCAGGCGGTCGGACAGCAGGTTGACGTAATTGCGCATGATGGTGAGCGGGTTGGCCACTTCATGAACGGCGCGCCGCACCCGGTCGCGTGAAATGTCGTCGCTTGGCGCGGCAGGCGCCACTTGTATCGGCGCTGCCGGTTCCGGTGAGGGCATTGCCAAAGGAAGCGGCACCAAGGCCTCGGCACATTCGGCCAGGGTGAACCGCCACAGCGGCGACTGGCCCAGACTGGACAAGGCATCGCCCGCCACCAGCACACCGGTCCGGCCATCGCTCAACGCCAGCGACTGGCACATCAAGCGCGACACGCCGAGCAGGCGAGCGATCTGTTCGTCGACCAGCGCCGCATCCGTCTCGCCGCGCTCGAACTGCTGGGGGGCATTGCGCGCCAGCGCGCGCGACAGCGCCGAATGGGCGTCGTCGGGTGGAATCGCCAGCGCGGAAAGGCCGGAGGCCGCAGGGATCAGCTGCGTCATCTGCAGGGTGCCGTCGCCGGCGGGGGCGAACAGGCAGGCGCGTTCAATGCCAAACAGCGCACGCAAAGCGTTCTGCAGCAGGGCAAACACCTGGCCGGTCCCGCTTGCCTGGCGGAAGTGGCTGTGCAGCGCCGATTGCGCCGCCTGCGCCGCATAGAGGCGGGCGAGACGTTCGAACCCGCTGCCAGACGTCGGCGCCATCACATCGATCAGCCCGAAGCGCTGTGCCAGCTGGCGCACCTGCGTCTGACTGTCGCCCAGCAACTGGACGGCTTCGCCCGCACCCAGCTGCAGGGCGGCGAGGGCGGCGCGCACGTCCACGCTGTCCACCGCATCGGCACGGGTCACGAGTTGATAGGCAAGCTGAACGATGCGAACCAGCGGATGCGCTGCGCGCCCGCGCACCAGCGGTTCGGCATGGTAGCGCACGGCGTCGGCCAGCCAGCCGTCGGCATCGAGCTCGGCCAGCCAGTCAGCGGTGTGCGCCGGCGGCGGGGCGGCATCGGAATAGTCCGCCAGATTATGGGCGAGGCCCGCGGTCCAGGCCGCGCCGGCGTCGGCCACGCCGGCGCGTACCGCCAGCGCCTGCGCCAGGTGCGCGACGCCGATCGATTGGCGCCAGTGCGCCGCATAGCCTGCCTGCGCCGCGCCGGACGCCACCGGCGCGGCCAGCAACAGCGCCCGCAGCAGATCTTGCTGCAGGCTGAAATCGACGGGTTGCAGCCGCAGCCGCAGGGCCAGCACGGGGTCGCAGCGCACGCAGGCGATGAACTCCGCCTGGGCGGCATCGCCTCGCATCAACTGCTCCAGCGCCTCGGCCACCACACCGGGGGCACAGAGGCATGCTGTTAGCGCCGACTTCTTCAGTGAATTGTGCGAAAGTTCTTGCATCTCATTGCTATATATAACTAAATTTGCTAAACCGTCAATCTAAGCTTATAAAACATTGGGGTCATTGCCATGAACTGTTGTTTTCAAGTTTTGGCCGGAGTGTCCGTATATTGCCCATGATGTTAAATTCCCGCCGCCCATCATTGAAGCGAGTGCACATGAAAGTTGTACTGTCAGGATTGATTTTATTGTGCGTTCACACCGGCGCCGCCGCGCTCGATGGCCGCACAACCCTGCAGTGGAGCGATCAGATCGACACGACGCTGTCCACCCCGCAGCCGTCGCCCCGCTTTGCGCCGATGCCGGAATTAAGCGCGCATTCGGTGCTGGTGCTCGACCAGGCCAGCGGGCAAACGCTGCTGTCGAAAAATGCCGGCCTGCAGACGCCGATCGCCTCGATCACCAAGCTGATGACGGCAATCCTGGTGATCGATGCCGCGCAGCCGCTGAATGAGCGCATCACCATCACCGACGAAGACCGCGACACCCTCAAGGGCACCGGCTCGCGCCTGGCCATCGGCAGCCATTACACGCGCGGCCAGTTGCTGCATCTGGCGCTGATCGCCTCCGACAACCGCGCGGCGCATGCGCTCGGGCGCAGCTATCCGGGCGGACTGGCGCGCTTCGTCGCCACCATGAACCGCATGGCACGCGCACTGGGCATGCACGACACGGCGTATGTCGAGCCGACCGGGCTGTCGAGCGGCAACCGTTCGACCGCGCTCGATCTCGCCAAACTTGTCGATCACGCCTATCAGAACTACCCCGAAATCCGCGACATCAGCACCGCCGGCAATTACACCCTCGACTCGCAGCGTGTGGTGACCCGGAAAAAACGGCAAAAACCCCAGGTGCACTATCGCACCGTGGCCTTCAACAACACCAATCGCTTCACCCGCGCGGACGACTGGCAGATCGGCCTGTCCAAGACCGGCTTCATCAACGAGGCCGGCCATTGCCTCATCATGCAGGCGCAGGTCGCCGACCGTGATGTCATCATCGTGCTGCTCGATGCGCAGGGCACCAACAATCGTGCCAGTGACGCCACCCGCATCAAGGCCTGGCTGGAATCCAGCCCGCCGCTTCGCACCGACAACCGCCACCCCCCCGCCTCGCGCACCTGATCCCTCTCCCAGCTGGCGCGCTTCCCGCGCCAGCGGCCTCGCGGCGGCGTTATGATGGGCGCCCCGTCCGTTTGCATCCCGCTCATGTCTGCCGAGCTCGCCCAGCAACTGCTGCTTAAAACGCTGCTGCCCCTGTCCCTGCTGATCGCCGCGGGCGCCATCTGGCCGCGCTGGCAATCCGGCATTTCCATCGTTGGCCTGCGCGGCGAAATCAACCGGCTGGTGCTGAATTTCTTCGCGCCGATGCTGTTCTTCGCGGCCGGCGCGTCCGCCACGGTCGACCTCACCATCCTGCAGGTGCCGCTGATTCTCGGCGCCGCCACCCTGTTCGGCCTTGCGCTGGCCGCGCTGGCGCTGTTCGCCACCCCGCTCGGGCACGGCCTCACACGGCCACAGCGCGGCGCGATCATGCTGGCGTCCGGTTTCGGCAACGTGCTGTTCTTCGGCTACCCCTTCCTCACCACGGTGTACGGCGAATCCGGCGCGCGCTACCCCTTCTTCGCCGACATGCTCGCCACCACCCCGCTGGTGTGGTCGCTCGGCGTGTGGATCGCCTTCCGCTGCGGCCGCCACACCGAGCACGCCTCGTTCCTGTCGATGTGGCTGAAGCTGCCGCCGGTGTGGGGATTTGCCGCCGGCATCGCGGTCAACCTCTCCGGTGCGGCACTCGACCCCTTGATCGAGGCCGCGCGCTGGGCCGGCAGCCCGACCATTCCGCTGATGCTGTTCGTGCTGGGCCTGACCATCCCGTGGCACGACCTGCGCCCGCAAAAAGCCGTTTTCGTCGCGCTTGGCATCAAGCTGGCGCTGATGCCGCTGCTGGCGCTGGGGATTGCGCTGGCGTGGCCAGGCAAACTCAGCGAGCCGGGCGAGGCGGCGATCCTGGAAGCCGCCATGCCGACCATGGTGATGGTCATCGCGCTGGCCGACCGCTTCGGGCTGGACACCCGCCTGGCGGGTCTCATCATGGGCTGGTCAACGCTGGTGGGATTGGTTACGCTGCCATTCTTGCTTGTCGTAGTTAAAGGAATCGCATCATGAAAATCG
>JAHJNP010000153.1 GCA_018820745.1 Gammaproteobacteria bacterium | reverse complement strand
CATCGAGCCGTGGTCCGGGCGCGAGCGCAGATCCACCCGGTGCCCGAGCAGCCGCGCCAGGCGCGAGACGATGGCGAGCCCGAGCCCGAGTCCCTTGCTGCGGTCGCGCGCCGGGTTGTGCAGCTGGACGAATTCGTGGAACACGTTTTCCCGCTGGTCCGGCGGGATGCCGCGCCCGGTGTCGATCACGCTGAGGCGCACCATGCGGCCGCGGCGGCGGCAGGCTACCAGCACGCCGCCGTCGTCGGTGTAGCGGATGGCGTTGGCGATCAGGTTGACCAGGATGCGCTCGATCAGCAGCGGGTCGCTGTAAAGCGTAATGTCGCAGGGACGAAAGCGCAGCCGCAGGCGCTTCTCTGCCGCCACTGCGCCGAATTGCTGCTCGAGGTCGCGCAGCATCTTCTGCAGCGGGAAATGCACCGGATGGACTTCGATGGCGCCTGCATCCAGCCGCGAAATATCCAGCAGCGCGTTGAACAGCAGTTCCATTGCCGCGGTCGAGGCTTCGATGTTTTCGATCAGGGTTTGCGCTTCGGTTTGCTGATTGCGCGCCTTCAGCGCGGCGACGAACAGCGACAGTGCGTGCAGCGGCTGCCGCAGGTCGTGGCTGGCGGCGGCAAAGAAGCGCGACTTGGCGTGATGGGCGCGCTCGGCCATATCCTTTTTCGCAGCGAGACCGGCGGTGGCTTCGCGGATGCGTTGCTCCAGTTCGCCGCGATGCGCCTGCAGGGCCTCGGCCATGTCGTTCACGCCGGCCGCCAGCGCGCCGACTTCGCCCGCCGGCGGCAATTGCGCGCGTGCCGTGAGGTCGTGGCACGCGAGTCGCCCCACCACCTGCCCGACATGCCGCAGCTGTCCGACCAGGCGGTTGGACAGGCGCCAGGCCAGCGCGCCGGTCAGCACCAGCGCCGCCAGCATCAGCAGGGCGGCGTGGATCAGCGCCTCGCGCTTGAAGGTGCTGATCTGGTCGCGCGAGACGCCGACTTCTGCGTGCCCCAAAAGGCCGTCGACGGACGCACCGCTGACGGACAAGAAGGGGTCGTTGCGAGTGTCGGCGGCGCGCAGGCGAATCTCGACGCGTTGCCGGTGATGGTCAGCCAGGACGGCTCTGTGCAGGGTGTCGCCGGTGCTGGCAACCAGCTGCCCGCGGGCATCGGTGACGCGGGCATAGGACAGCCGGTTGTTGCCGGCCTCGGTTTTGAGCAGTGCATCCATCTGCGCGGTGTCGCCGCTCACCAGCGCGTACGGCAGGGTGTCGGCCAGATGGCGGGCGGCGTTGGCGGCGCGCGCCTGCATGCCGTCTTCGGCGGTGGCAAGGGTTTGCGTGGTGAAATAGGCCACCATCCCGAATTCGGTCAGCAGGGCGGGCAGCAGTGCAATCACCAGCATGCGGCCGCGGATGCTGGAGAGCCACCACCGGCTGAACAGGGCGTGCATGTGATTCACTGGACGCTTACGGCCTTTGCATCAGCCGCTGGATTTGGAGCACGGCTTCGGTGCGGTTGGTGACGTCAAAGGCGCGAAAGATCGCGGCAATGTGCACTTTCACCGTGCTTTCCGACATCGCCAGCATGCCGGCGATGGCCTTGTTGGCACAGCCTTGTGCCAGCAGGCGCGCGACTTCAAGCTGGCGCGCGGTCAGTCCGCTGTGCGGCAGCGCAGTAAATGCCGCGGGGGGGGCTGGGTGCGGCTCGCCCTGGTTGTCGCCCAGGCTGGCCGGCACGTAGAGGTTGCCCGCCAGTACCTGCCGCAGCGCGGCCAGCATCACCGCGGTGGAGGCGGCCTTGGGAATGAAGCCGAGCGCCCCGGCTTCCAGCGCGCTGCGCATGTCATGCGCCGATTCCGAGGCGGATAAAACCACCAGCGGAATGTCGGGAAAGCGGCTGCGGAACTGCGTGATCCCCTGCATGCCGGCGAAACCCGGCATGTTCAGGTCCACCAGCGCCAGGTCGAGATCGGCATGCAGGGCGGTCTGCGCAAACAGGCTGGGGTAATCGTGGGCGTCGATGATCTCGACCGACGGCTCCAGTTGCGACAAAACATGCCGCACCCCTTCGCGCATCAGCGGGTGGTCGTCGGCCAATAGGGTTTTCATAAGGGCGCTCCCTGCATGCCAGGAATTCTAGCGCCCCGTGCGGTTTTATGTGCAGCAGAATTTTGGGGCGGGTTTCAGCGCGATCTATTTGCCGCGCACTTTGCGCATGCCTTCGTCGACGGCTGCTTCCAGGTAACCGAAATAGTAGTCCGCGATCAGCAGGCCGACGATGGCTTCGCTGGTCTCTGCGCCGCGGGGATCGAACACCATGACGGTGGGCACGATGGATACCTTGTTGGCGCGGGCGAACGCGCTTTCGGTGGTGGGTTTTCCGTTGAATCCGGTCAGGCTGGCGGTGGAGTCGATATTGACTTCGCGGATGACAACGCGGCTGCGGTTGGCCGGATCCATGTGCATGGGCACCAGGTATTCGCGCTTGGCGCGCTCGCAATAGGGGCAGCTGGGGCTGGTGAACAGCACCAGGATGGGCACCTGGCGCTGGGCGGCCGTACGCGCGTCGGCGTTGAAATTCTTCGCCTGGACCAGGCTGT
>JAHJNP010000152.1 GCA_018820745.1 Gammaproteobacteria bacterium | reverse complement strand
GTTTCCCGGGCAGTCGCTGATCCGCCTGCTGCGCCCCGGCTACCGCCCACAGGCCCCGGCGCTGGAAATCCAGCAGGGCATCCGCGTCTACCACCCGCGCTATCTGTCGGTTCCAGGCCTGCTGCGCCAGTTCGACGGCTGGTCGATGGCACTGGCGAGCGTCGGTCTGATGCGAAAACTGAAGCGCCAGGGCGCGCAGCTGATCGACGCCCATTTCACCTACCCCGATGGCGAAGCCGCCACCCGACTGGGGCGCTGGCTGGGCCTGCCGGCGACGATCACCCTGCGCGGCACCGAAGTGCCGCACAGCAGGAACCCCGTGCTGCGCCCCCGGCTGTCGCGCGCCCTGAAATCCGCTGCCCGGGTGTTCTCCGTCTCCGATTCCCTGCGCCGGCTGGCGATCGAACTGGGCGCTGCCGAAGATAAAACCGAAGTCGTCGGCAACGGCATCGACACTGAGCGCTTCCAGCCGGTGGCCCGCGCCGCCGCCCGCGCCCGCCTCGGCCTGCCGGACAGCGCGAAGGTGCTGGTCTCGGTGGGCGCCCTGGTCGAGCGCAAGGGCATGCACCGCGTCATCGACGTCCTGCCGGCGCTGCTCAAGCATCACCCTGACCTGCACTATCTCATCGTCGGCGGCGCCAGCCCGGAAGGCGACAATCGCGTCGAACTCACCGCCCAGGTCGCGTGGCTGGGGCTGGCCGGACGCGTGCATTTCCTTGGCGCACTCCCGCCGGACGAAATCAAGTGGCCGTTGTCGGCTTCCGACGTCTTCGTGCTCGCCACCCGCAACGAAGGCTGGGCCAACGTATTTCTGGAAGCCATGGCCTGCGGCCTGCCGGTGGTCACCACCAACGTCGGCGGAAACGCCGAAGTGGTGTGCCGCGAGGAACTCGGCTGCATCGTCCCGTTCGGCGACAGCGCTGCCCTGCAGCAGGCGCTGGATGCCGCGCTCAACAAGGATTGGGACCGCGCCTCGATCCTCGATTACGCCCGCGACAATCACTGGGACAAGCGCGTGGCGCAATTGCTGCGGGCCTATGAGCCCTTGCTCGCCATCGTCTCCCGCGCTGAACAGTCTGCTCCGGCAGCCGCCAAACGATGAGCCAAGCCAAACCCGCCACCGGACACGATGCACGCGGCCTGCCAATGCGCATTCGCCATGCAATCTGGCGCCACGGCAAGGTCTTGCGCCAGCGCATCCTGCCGCGACCTGTCGCCCAGCATGTGTTCGTTGCAGGCATGCAGCGTTCAGGAACAAACCTCTTGATGGATGTGCTGGATGCCAGTGCGGATACCCAGGTGTTCCACGAAACCGACCCGCGCGCGTTCGAACGCTACGAAATGCGCGATCTGGCCGTGATCCGGCAGCTTGCGCAGCAATGCCCGGCACCGGTGTTCGTGATCAAGGCGCTGTGCGAGCTCGATCGCATCAAGCCCTTGATGGATGCCTTCACTCCGGCAAAAACGCTGTGGGTCGTGCGCGACTGGCGCGACAGCGTCAATTCGGCGATCAAGTCCTTCGGCAACTTCGTGCCGCAATGGAAGCGGCTGGCGCACGGGGATTCGAGCGACTGGCGTGGGCGCGGCATGTCGCCCGCCACCCGAGAATTGCTCGCTGCGTTGTACCATCCGGACGCCAGCGAAGCTGAGGGTGCGGCGATCATGTGGTTCTATCGCAATGCGCTGTTCTTCGAGCAGCAGCTGGCCGCCGATCCGCGTGTGCGCGTGGTGTTTTACGAGGGTCTGGTCCAGCATCCCATGCGTGAAGTGGCGGCAGTCTACGATTATCTCGGCTTGCGGGGTTTCAATCAGAGGATTGCCGGGCGTATCCACGCGCGCTCGGTCAAGCACCGCAGCCCGCCGGACATCGCACCTGCCGTGGTGGCTTTGTGCGATGAACTGTTGGCGCGTTTCCGGGCGCAGTCACATCAGGAGCGTGCATGAGCGTCCCAGCCTGGTTCGCCCGTAGCGTCTACCGCGCGCAGGAAGCTGCGATGCACAGGCCCACCTTTACGATGCTGGCCGAGCTTGAGCGCACGCAATGGCTGTCGCGGGAGGGCATCGAGGCCTATCAGACCCAGCGGCTCAATCAGTTGCTGGCCAGTGCGCTGGCACACAGCCCTTGGCACGCCGATCACCTGCGCGTAGCTGGCCTGGACGCAGCCACCAGGGCAGGGGCTGTGACGCTGGATGACTTGTCACGCCTGCCGACGATGAACAAGCGCGATGCCCGCGACAACGTCGAGAAGCTGGCCTGGCGTGAAGCACCGGGCGGCGTCTTCAAGTACACCACCGGCGGTTCCAGCGGCGAGCCGTTGATCTTCTATTTCGGCCGTGAGCGCCAGGCTTCCGATGCGGCAGGGCGCATGCGCGCACGGCGGTGGTGGGGCGTGCAGCCGGGCGAGCGCGAGGCCTATCTGTGGGGCGCGCCGGTGGAACTCGACAAGACCGACCGCATCAAGACCCTGCGCGACCGGCTGGTCAACCAGATGGTGCTGAACGCCTTCGCCATGTCGCCCGAGCACATGGATGACTATCTCGATGCGCTGCAGGCCTGGCAGCCTAGGTGCCTGTATGGCTATGCATCGAGCGTCGCCCTGCTGGCAGCGCACGCCGAGGTACGGCGGCGCACGCTGCGTTTGCCGCAGTTGCGCGTGGTGTGCACCACCGGCGAACCGCTTTATCCGCACCAGCGTGAACTCATCGCCCGCGTATTCGGCGCGCCGGTGGCGAACGAGTTCGGTAGCCGCGATATCGGCTTCACCGCACACGAGGCGCCGGGGGGGCAGATGTTGCTGATGAGCGAAAGCCACATCATCGAAGTGCTGGACGAGGCCGGACAGCCGGTGGCGCCCGGAGAAGCCGGCGAAGCCGTGGTCACCGGCCTGACTTCAGCAGCCCAGCCGTTCATCCGTTATCGAACCGGTGACGTGCTGCGGCTGTCCAGCGAGCCGGCCGCAGGCGGGCAGGGCCTGCACGTGATTGCCGAAGTAACCGGGCGGCAGACCGATTTTGTCGTCGCCGCTGATGGCCGCGTCATGCATGCGCTGGCGGTGATTTATGTGCTGCGCGCCGTGCCGGGCATCGCCCAGTTCAAGTGCATCCAGCATGCGCTCGACCGCATGGAGGTGCAGATCGTGCCGGATGTAGACTGGAACGAGGCCGCCCGTGAAGCCGTAATAGCCGGACTGCGCGCCCGCCTCGGCAATGCGCTGCAGGTGGACCTGCGTATGCTGGATGACATTCCGCCCGAAGCCTCCGGCAAGCATCGCTATGTGGTGAGCCACGTGCCGTTGGCCGGGGCCCTGAAGCTGATTGCTGACTAAACTGAAATTGATTCGAACCAGACTATGAAACCGTCATCGCTCCTACAGCTTCCCCTGCGCTACAAACCCTGGCACGGACGCCATCTGCGTCTGGTGCTGCAGGACATTGCCGGAACTGCCCGCCAGCGCGAGCACGACCATCGCACCCATTTGCGTGGCGCCATCGACTGGCTATGCCGCGCGCAGGACATCCGCAACAGCCAATCCGATGCGGGCGGAGTCGCTGCGGGCTGGAGCTTCGAGGATGGCTGGCTGCCCAGCTATCCCGAAACCACCGGTTACATCATCGAGACCTTCATCGCCGCCGCGGAACACCTCGACCGCCCGGAACTGATCGAGCGCAGCCAGAAAATGGTCGACTGGGAGCTCTCGCTGCAAACCGCCGACGGCGCGTTTCCCGGCCACTTCGGCGAGGCCGGAAGCCACCCGGTTATATTCAACCAGGGCCAGATCATGCATGGCCTGGTCGCCGGCTACACATCGCTCAAGCGTCAGGATTGTCTGGAAGCCGGCGTGCGCGCCGGCCACTGGCTGGTGGCGCAGCAGGACGAGGACGGCTGTTACCGCAAGTACGAGCACAACGGCGTACCGCACGTCTACAACACGCGCGCCATCTGGGCGCTGGCGGCCATCGGCGTAGTGGCGAACGAGGCCAGTTTTCTAGCGGCTGCGCGGCGCAACCTTGACTGGGCCTTGACCCAGCAGACGCCGAGCGGCTGGTTCGCCACCAATGCCTTCGTGCCGGGACGGCATCCCTTCACCCACACCATCGCCTACGCCATTCGCGGCTTCATCGAAGTGGCGGTGCTGCTGGGCGAGGAGCGTTATCTCAACGCGGCAGAAATCGCCGCCCGCGGCCTGATGGAAAAACAGCGCAGCGATGGCTGGCTTGCGGGAACCTACGGCGACGGCTGGTCGCCCACGGCAAGCTACGCATGCGTCACCGGCGTCGCGCAAATGGCCCTGTGCTGGCTTCGCCTGGCACAAATCACCGGGGATAAAAGTTACCGCGACGCTGCCGGGCGCGCGATCGCTTACGTCAAGCGCACCCAGCGGCTGGAAGAGGGCGACGACATCGTGCGCGGTGCCATTCCCGGGTCGGCGCCGATCTGGGGCGCGTATTCACGCTTCGAATTCCCCAACTGGGCAGCCAAGTTCTTTTCCGATGCATTGATCATGGACATGGCCAATGTTGCCGTGCCCCCAATCCCGGCTGCGGCCAAGGGGCTGGCGCGATGAGTCGGCTGCGGATCATGATCCTGTGCGGGCGCAGCGCCCGCCACCTGCATGTCGCCAATGCCCTGTGCCAGGCGGGCGAAGCCGTGGCCATCGTTCAGGAAACCGGCGGCGAGTGGAAGCTGAAAAAGACCCTGAAAAAACTGCGCCCCGACAATCTGTTCCGCAAAGCCTGGCGCTGGCTGCGCGACCGCCGCCGCTATACCGGCAACCCGGAGGCAAAGTTCTTTTTCCCGCAGGGCGCGGCGCGGCTCGATCGCCCCGAATTGGTGAGAGAAGTCCCGCATATCAACCATCCCGACGTGGTGAGACTGGCGCGCGAACTCAAGCCTGATCTCATCTGCGTGTTTGGCACCTCGCTGATTCGCGGTGACCTGCTGAACGAAGGTCGCCTTGGCATCATCAACCTGCACGGCGGACTTTCGCCCGAATACCGCGGCGCCGACTGCACCTTCTGGGCGCTATACAACGGCGAGCCGGAAAAAATCGGCTGCACCCTGCACTACATCGATGCCGGCATCGACACCGGCCGCCTCATCGCCCACATCAGTCCGGAAGTGCGCGAGGGCGACGGTGAGTTGGAGCTGTTCTGGCGCGCGGTACAGGATGGCGCCGTGGTCTACGCTGAAGCCGTTGCCCGGCTTGCCCAAGGCGAACAGCTCGGTTTGGCGCAGCCTGGCAAGGGTCGGCTGTATCAGGTCAGGGACCGTGGCCTGCGCCATGAGCGAGCGCTGGCTGCGCGACTGGCCTCCGGCATGCTGGTGGGGATGGCTTTGCCTGGAAGAGTCCGCTGGTTTACGAGTGAATCAGTACCGGAGCGAAACGCATGAGAGACATACTGGTCACCGCAATTGTGTTCGGCGCGCTGCCTTTCATATTCAAGCGCCCCTGGATCGGCATCCTGCTGTGGTGCTGGCTCGGCTACATGAACCCGCATCGGCAGGCTTGGGGCTTCGCCTATGACATGCCGTTCGCTTTCATCTGTGCCGTCGTCACCATCACGGCCTTCATTTTCTCGAAAGAGAAAAAAGAAATGGTCTGGACGCGCGAGACGACATTGCTGCTGATATTTGTCGGTTGGATGCTGACCACCACATTCTTTGCTTTTTATTCAGACCTCGCATGGGAGCAATGGAACAAGGTCTGGAGAATCCAACTCATGGTGTTTCTCACTGCCATGATCATCAAGGAACGCCAGCATCTGCACTGGATGATCTGGGTCATTGCGCTGTCATTGGGTTACTACGGGGTCAAGGGCGGCATTTTCACTATCATGCACGGCGGCCAGTTCAGGGTACAGGGGCCAGCAGGAACCTTTTTTGGCGGCAACAATGAAATGGCGTTGGTTCTGGCTATGCTCATTCCGCTGATCCGCTATTTGCATCTGCAGGCTACGCAGCAATGGGTACGCTGGGGACTCGCGTCAGCCATGGTGTTATCCGGCGTCGCTGCCATCGGCAGCCAATCACGTGGCGGATTGCTGGCGTTGGCCGCCATGGGCTTGTTCCTGTGGTTCAAGAGCCGCCACAAGTTCGTCATGACGATCTACATGGTGATCGCGGTCGCGATCATGGCATCGGTGATGCCGCAGGAATGGTATGACCGCATGAATACGATCAAGACCTACCAGGAAGACACTTCGGCCTTGGGGCGCATCAATGCCTGGCATACCGCATTCAATGTGGCGAAGGACCGGGTCACCGGCGGCGGGTTCGAAATGTTCAGGGCGCCGACCTTCCGCCAGTACGCTCCCGAGCCCTTCAGGGTGCACGACGTGCACAGCATCTACTTCGAGGTGATGGGCGAGCACGGCTTCATCGGCTTCGGCATGTTCATCCTGCTGGCCGTGTTTGCCTGGTTGCGAGCCAATCAGGTCATCCGCGAGTGCAAGAATGATCCCGAGCGAAAATGGGCGGCCGATCTGGCCGCGATGATCCAGGTCAGTCTGGTCGGGTACGGGGTGGGAGGTGTTTTCCTGGGGCTGGCCTATTTCGACCTGACTTATCATCTGATGATTATTCTGCTACTGGCGGCAAAGTTCTCGGGTGTGCTGGACAAAACTGCGCCTGTCATGAACCCGGTGATAAAAAGGCGTGTTGCCGCATCCGTCCAGCCGGTTCGGTCATGAAGCTGTGGCACGGTGTATATAGGCAAGCGAGGGTGCCCGCCAAAGGGCTGGCAGTGGCTTGCAAGACGCCAGTCGTCAACTACTACGTGCCGTCGTCCTCGCTGCGATATTCGCACCGTCGCACCCTTCGCGGCATCGCCTCGGGCGCGACTCGCCACAGCAGCACTGACCTTTAAGTTTACTTGCGGCATCCATCTGCAGGATGCGGCGCCGCCCACTAATTCGGCAGGCTTTTTCGTACATAAGCTCATCGAAGCCATCTTGCCGCGCCGCTGCGATGGCCTGGATGTCATCATTATCGAACACGCCTGGCGCAGGGAAATAACATGCAATCAACAAAGCTGATGCAATCCTCGAACAAGCCTGGCCGTCATGAGAGTCCTGCCTGGTCATCCAATCGCTTGCTGGCAGGCAGGTGGCTTGACTGGGTCATGCTTGCGCTCGCCGGCCTCGCATGGGCATCCACCCCACTACTTCTCGCACGCGGGCTGGGTATTGACGGAGGAAACACGCAATACCTGGTTGCGCTTGCCGGATTGACCGCCGGAGCCCTGCTTCTTGCACTCGCCATACGTCCGCCTTTCAACGGGATTGGGCTCAAGCTCATTTCGCAATGGCAACCGCCCTCGCTGCTCGTCATCATTGCTGCAGGACTGGCACTCCGGCTGGCGTGGGTACTGGCATTTCCTGCAACCCCAAGCTCGGATGGCGCAACCTACCTGGGTTTGGCAGAACAACTGCTGCATGAGGGACACTACGAAACAGACGGCACGCGCGCTTATTGGCCGCCTGGGTACCCTTTCTTTCTTGTCCCCTGGTTGTGGGCATTCGGCTCCAAGTTGGCAGTCATTCTCAGCCAGTTTTCCCTTTATCTGGTGGGCGTTGTCGGATGTTACAAACTCGCCCAGATGCTATCTGGCGACCAGGCTGGCAGGCTTGCCGCCCTGCTTTTCTCGATCTGGCCAAACCTCATCGCGCTGACCGGAACACCCGAGAAGGAAGCGCTGATTCTGGCAATCCTTCCCTGGATCTGCATGGGCGTCATGAGGCCGCACATCCTGCCAATGGCGCTTGCAGGTATGGTGTTGGGGTTTGGAATACTTGTGCAACCCTCGCTGCAATTCCTGTTGATTGCATTTGCCGTCCTGACCCCCATGCTCCATGGCTGGCGCACGGTCCACAGGGCCATCTTGCTGGTCGTATGTGCAGCAGCAGTTATTGCGCCATGGACCCTACGCAATTACCAACAATTTGGACAGTTCGTTCTTGTCAGCACCAATGGTGGTTACAACCTTTACCGAGCCAACAACCCCCTGGCCGATGGCGGCTATCGCCCCAGGGGCGAGATTAGTTTTTCTGCTTATGATGAAATCGAAAAGGATCGCGCAGCCAAGCAACACGCTGTTGCATGGATCAAGCAGAACCCGGTTGACTTTTTCAAATTGGTCGTAGAAAAAGAAATACGATTTATGGGCGACGATTCGACTGGCATCTATACCACCCTCAAGCGTGGCGGGGGGACGGATAACCCCAATACATATTTGTTGGCCAAGCTTGCTGCCAATACATGGTGGCTTGCCGTGTGGTTGTTGATTGCCGCCATGGTCTGGTCATCACGCCGCCATGCCGCAGCCCACAGGATTATTGCCTGGTGTTGGCTCTATCTCTTCGTCCTACACAGCGTATTTGAATCAAATGGCAAATACCACATACCCATGGTATGGGTGCTGTGCATCTGGGTGGCTTGTGCAATCGCCACGCAAAACTCTCAGAGAGCGAAATGAGCATCCTCGGGCAATTCATCCGCTTTGCAGGCATTGGCGGCGTATGCACCGCGCTGCAATACCTTATTCTGGTGTTGCTGGTGACATTTCTTGATGTCCACCCCGTCATGGCAAGCACCGCCGGATACCTGCTGAGTGCACTGCTGAATTATCAGCTCAACCGTGTCTACACTTTCCGATCCGAGGCTGCCCATCTGCATGCCTTGCCGAAGTTTTATGCTATCGCATCGGTAGGGCTGCTCTTGAACGCGGCAGTTCTCGGGTTTATGGTTTCCGTGCTCAGTTTGCATTACATGCTCGGTCAGATAATTGCGACCGCCGTCACCCTTGTCTGGAATTTTCTTGCGAATCGCACCTGGACGTTCGCGGAAGCCAAATCTGATCCGGAGACCACAAAATGATGCTTAGCTTAGTCGTCCCCTGTTATAACGAAGAGGCAGTCCTGCCTGAAACCATTAGCCGGTTGACGAGGCTTTTGGAACATCTTGTCGAGAACAATCTGGTGGACGCGGGCAGCCATGTCATTTTTGTTGACGATGGAAGTCGTGACCGCACCTGGCAGATCATTCAGGACGCATCAGCGAACTCCCAGGCAGTCCAGGGAATCAAGCTATCCCGCAACCAGGGCCATCAAAATGCCTTATTGGCCGGTTTGTTGGATACCAAAGGCGATGTGGCCATCAGCGTAGACGCCGACCTGCAGGATGACCTCGACGCGATTAAAAAAATGATCCTGGCGCATCGCCAAGGCAGCGATATCGTCTTTGGCGTAAGGAAAAGCCGCGACACCGATACATTTTTCAAGCGGTTTACCGCCGAGGGGTATTATCGCCTGCTGGAACGATTCGGCGTCGAAGTGGTTTTTAACCATGCAGACTATCGCCTGATGAGCCGGCGCGCCATCGAGGCCTTGAGAGAATTCAATGAGGTCAATCTGTTCCTGCGCGGCATCATTCCGCAGCTAGGCTTCCCTTCGTCCATCATTTACTACGATCGTGCAGAACGCTTTGCTGGCGAGTCGAAATATCCGCTCGGGAAAATGCTGGCCCTGGCCTGGCAGGGCATCACCTCATTCTCCACGGTGCCACTGCGCATGATCACTGCGCTCGGCTTCCTGATTTCGTTTGTCAGCTTTGGCATCACACTATGGGCACTGTTCATACGCCTGTTCTCCGATCAGGCGGTACCGGGTTGGACGTCGACCGTTGTGCCGATATATCTGCTCGGAGGAATACAGTTGCTTTGCATCGGAATCATCGGCGAGTACCTCGCCAAAACCTATATGGAAACCAAGCGACGCCCCCACTTTTTCATAGAAGACCGTGCGTGACTGACGAAACAGCGGCTACAGGCCGGCCTGCCAAACCCAGCGCATTTTCCCTCAGGGCTCGTTCGCTCTCAACCACTGCTCCAGCATCATCACCACCCAGATCATCACGCCGTAATAGCTGGCATGCTGGCCGCGCTGCATGGCCAGCATGTGGTCCAGATACGCCGGCTGGATCAAGCCGCGCTTTTTGAAGTCCGACAGGCTGTCGCCGACGATGTCGCCGAGCGGGGCGTATTGCGTGCTCCACACGCCGAACGGCAGGCCAAAGCCGTGCTTGCTCTTGTTGATGATCTTTTCCGGCAGCAGGTCGTCCAGGGCCTCCTTGAAGAACCAGCGCAGCTTTTGCCCGCGCACCTTGTAATCCACCGGCAGATGATTGGCAAACGCCACCAGGCGGTCGTCGAGCAGGGGGTAGTGCACCTCGATCCCCGCCGCTTCTGTCATCGTGCCGACCTTGCGCAGGTCGTTGTCGGCCAGGGTGAATTTCAGGTCCAGGTGCATCAGGCGGTTGATGTAATGGTCGGAGCTGGTGCGGTCGTAAACTTCGCTGAGGGCAGCGTCCGTCGAGGAGGGGTCGACGGCACGAATGAAATCCGCAGCAAAAATCTGGTCGAGCGGGGTGCGGTGCAGGAAGTTGTAGCTTTCCAGCCGCAGCGGCAGGCCGACCTTGGCCTGACGCACATAACTCTTGAGCTTGGACAGCGGAAACCGGTCCGACAGGCCCGGCAAGTTTGCAACCGGCTCGATCAGCCCGCGCCGCAGCGCGGCGGGCAGGTGGGCATAGGCCTCGAACAGGCGCTGCTTGGCGTAGCGCGCATTGCCACCGAATATTTCGTCGCCGCCGTCGCCGGCGAACATGTTCTCGAATCCCGCTTCGCGCGCAGCCTTGGCGCAGAAATAGGTCGGCACCGCCGAGTCGTTGCCGAAGGGCTCGTCGTATTCGTGCGCGATGATGGGAATCGCGGTCACGATGTCGGCGGGCTTCAGGTAATACTCGTGGCTGCGGCTGCCGTAGCGCTCGGCGGCGCAGCGCGCGTATTCCATTTCGTCAAAGCCGGCGGCGTCGAAGCCGATGGAAAAGGTGTCGACCGGCGCACCACGCGCCTCGGTGAGGGCGCCGACGATAGTCGAGCTGTCCGTGCCGCCGGACAGAAACGCCGCGGTGGCCGGCGCATCGGCATCGCGCACCGCCTGATCCAGCACGTTGCGGAAATCGCGGCGGAGGGGGTCGAATCCGGCATCGACCGGGCTGTAGTCGGCCTGCCAGTAAAACGCGGTACTAACCTGACCGTTTTTCAGGGTGAGGGCTTGCCCGGGCAGCAGCTTGTGCACGCCCTGATAGAGGCTGCGCGGCGCGGGGATTGCGTGGAAATAGAGATAGTCGTAGATCGCCTGGGGGTCGATGACGCGGCCGACGGCGGGGTGGGCGGCTACGCTTTGCACGCTGCTGCCGAACATCAGTTGGCCGCCATGTTTGGCGTAACACAGGCGCTCGGCACCGACGCGGTCGAGCGCCAGAAAGGCTTTTTTCTTCAGCGGTTCGAGCACGGCGAAGGCGAAATTTCCCTGCATCAGCGTGGGCAGTGTTTCGCCGAAGCGCAGCCAGCCGTGCGCCACCGCCATGGCCGGATTCTGGTCGCGGGCGATAAAGGCCAGATCCGCGTCGAGAAAGCGCGGTCGGCCATACAGCGCCGCTGCCAGCCCGTTCTCAACGTGAATCCCGGCCTTGCCGAAGCGCGAGCAGCCCGCCACCCCCAGCATCTGGCTGCTGTGCTCGTGTAGCAGGCCTTCCGGTGACAGACAGGCCGCCTGTCCCATGTGCTTGATCAAATCCTGATGCGCGCCGTGGTCGCCCAGCCAGCCAAAAATGCCATCCATGGTGTCGTGTGCCAGAGTGATGCGGGATAATGTCCGCCAATATAAACGAGCCTGCCGCTTGGCACGAATCCTGTATGTTGAAGATGGTCAGGAAACACTGATTTGTTTCCGGTCATTGCGAGTGCAACGAAGCAATCCAGTTATTTGATCAGCAGCGGGATTGCCGCGCGAGTTGCTGCAAGCATAGGATGACGGCCATACCGAATTAATCAGCGTTGCCCTAATGTCAGAAAGCCCAAGCCGTTGAATGAATTCCTGATTAAAGTCAGCAAAACACTTGCCTACCATGCTCGGCGCGCCCAACGTGGCGTGCGCAGTTTGCGCTGGGCGCTAGCGAGGCAACCCGCGCAGCGCCCGATCATCGTGGTCGGCTGCTCGCGTGCCGGCACCACGCTGGTCTACAAGACCCTGTCCGAATCGCGCGAGATCGGCAGCCTGCAGCGCGAAACCCACGATTACTGGACCGACCTGCATCCGCCGGCCGACAAGCACTGGGACACCCATGCGCTGGATGCCGGCGACGCCAGCCCGGCGGATCGCGACACCGTCAGCCGTTATTTCTACAGCTGGACCGGGCAGCATCGCTGGGTCGACAAGAACAACCAGAACGGCCTGTGCGTACCCTATCTGCAGGCGCTGTTTCCCGATGCCGTGTTCGTCTTCATCAAGCGCAGCCCCGGCGACAACCTCAATTCGCTGATCGAGGGCTGGCGCAAACCTGACGAATTTGCCACCTGGTCGAACGACCTGCCGGCGACGGTGGCGGTGGAAAACGGCACCCTGACCCAGTGGTGCTTCTTCCTCGCCGACGGCTGGCGCGAGTTCGTGAATGCGCCGGTCGAAGATGTCGCCGCGTTTCAGTACGCCGCCATCAACCAGGCCATCCTCGACGCGAAGGCCAGCGTGCCCGCCGGGCAATGGGTCGATGTGTTCTACGAGGATTTTCTGCGCGACCCGGTCGCCACCTTCCGCCAGGTGTTCGAAGGCTGTGGCCTGGCATTCGACGCCCGCCTGCAGGCGCACTGCGCCGAAGTGCTCGACATCCCCTACAACGCCTTCTCAGAAATCCGTCTGGACAAATGGAAGGACGGCCGCAATCGGGACAAGATCGAGCGCGTGCTGCCGCAGGTGGCTGATGTGGCGGCAAGGATGGGGTATTGATGGGCAGCGCCCCCCTCGCCAGCTATGGCCAGCGGTTGTTGTGGGAGCGGCGCCCTCGCCGCGATTGCCCGCGCCGCACCATCGCCCACAATCGGCCCGGGGGCGGGCGAGCACGCTTCCCGGCGTCCGCCGGAATGACGTTATGAAGGAGGCCCCCCGGTGACGATGCCAGCCCTCGCCCTCGCCGCCATCCTCCTGCTATGGGCAGCCGTTCTGCTCGCCTTCGCAACCCCACTCGCCGCCCGCTGGCGCGAACCCGTCCTGCGCCACCCCGTCCTCATCATCGAAAGCGACGACTGGGGCGCCGGCCCCTTGCAGCAGGCCGACGCACTGACGCGCCTGACCGGCACCCTGAAAGGCATCCGCGACCGCAGCGGCCGGCCCGCAGTCATGACCCTGGGCGTCATCCTGGAAGTCCCCGACGGCCCCCGCATTGCCGCCACCCACTGCACCGAATACCACGCGCTGCCCCTGGCCGATCCCCGCTTCGACGCCGTGCGCGCTGCCATCCAGGCCGGCATCCAGGCCGGTGTCTTCGTCCCGCAGCTGCACGGACAGTGCCATTACTGGCCGCCCGCGCTGCTGGCGGCAGCACAGGACAACCCCGTCGTGCGCGACTGGCTCACCGCCCCCGACCCTGCGTCCACCGAAGACCTGCCCGCGCCCCTGCAAAGCCGCTGGGTCGATGCGTCCTGCCTGCCGTCGCACGCGCTGACGCCCGACGCGATCCAGCAAGCCATCGCCACCGAGGCCGCCGACTACCAGGCCCTGTTCGGCAACGCGCCGCAGGTGGCCGTCGCCACCACCTTCGTCTGGAACGACGCCGTCGAAGCCGCCTGGGCGCAGGCCGGCGTCGAGGCCATCATCACCCCGGGCCGCCGCGCCACCTGCCGCAATGGCGCCGGCCAACCGGGCTGCGTGGATGCCACCATGCTGACGGGTGAGCGTTCACTCGCCGGTCAAACCTGGCTGGTGCGCGACGTGTATTTCGAGCCGGCGCTGGGGCATGTGCCGCAGCGTCTGGTCGACGGCCTGCAGGCGCGCACCCGGCAGGGACGCGCCTGCCTGGTCGAGACCCACCGCTTCAATTTCCTGCAGGCGCCGGACGCCAGCCTGGCCGCCCTCGAAACCGGCCTGCGCGAAGCCCTCGCACGCTGCCCCGACCTGCGCTTTGCCGCTCCGGTCGATCTCGCGCGCGCGATCCGGCAGCGCGACCCGGCCTGGATCGAAACCCGGCTCACGCCCCGGCTTGCCGCTTGGCGCGCGCGCCTCGACGAAATCCCGCGTTTTCGCCGCCTGTCGCAATTAAGCGGCTTGGCCCTGCCGCTGGCGTTGCTGGGAGGCCGCGCATGAACCCGCGCTTCTCGGTCGTCATCCCTGCCTTCAACGCCGCTGCCACACTGGCGCGCGCAGTCGAATCGGTGCGCGCGCAAAGCTGGCCGGCGCACGAAATCATCGTGGTCGACGACGGCTCGGCCGATGCCACCGCAGAAATCGCGGCCGGCTTCGACGGCGTGCGCCTGATCCGGCAAAAAAACAGCGGCGTCTCGGTCGCCCGCAACGCCGGCGCGGCGGCTGCCAGCGGCGACTGGCTGGCGTTTCTCGACGCCGACGACTGGTATGCCCCCGACCGCATCAAGCTGCATGCCGAGTGGATCGCCGAAGACGCGGCGCTCGACTTCCTGACCGGCGATTACGAATATCGCAACGAAACCGGCACCCTGCTCGGCACCTCGATGGCGCAACACGAATCCGGCCGCATGATGC
>JAHJNP010000151.1 GCA_018820745.1 Gammaproteobacteria bacterium | reverse complement strand
GTATTCGAGAAGACCATCGCCGACATCCAGCAGATCGTGCACGACGCCGGCGGCCTCCTGTATTACGACGGCGCCAACCTCAATGCCATCCTCGGCAAGGTGCGCCCCGGCGACATGGGTTTCGACGTCATCCACATGAACCTGCACAAGACCTTCTCCACCCCGCACGGCGGCGGCGGACCGGGTGCGGGCCCGGTCGGCGTGGCGGAGCGCCTCTTGCCCTTCATGCCGATTCCGCTGGTGCTGAACGACAACGGCTTTTATCGCCTGGCAACCGAGGCCGACCTGCCGCAGTCGATCGGCCGCATGTCCGCCAATATGGGCAACGCCGGCGTGCTGATGCGCGCCTATGTCTACGCGCGCCTGCTGGGGCGCGAAGGCATGCACCGCGTCGCCGAATACGCCACGCTCAACGCCAACTACCTGATGGCCAGGCTGCGCGAGGCCGGCTTCGATCTTGCCTTCCCCGAGCGCCGCGCCAGCCACGAATTCATCGTCACGCTGAAAAAGCTCAAGGACGCCACCGGGGTCAGTGCGATGGATTTCGCCAAGCGCCTGCTCGATTACGGCTATCACGCACCGACCACCTACTTCCCGATGCTGGTGCCCGAGTGCCTGCTGATCGAGCCGACCGAGACCGAGAGCCGCGAGACGATCGACGGCTTTGTCGAGGCGATGATCGCGATCAAGCGCGAGGCCGAAACCAGCCCCGATCTGGTCAAGGGCGCGCCCTACAGCCTGCCGGTGCGGCGGCTGGACGACGTCAGGGCCGCGCGCGAACTCGATCTCGCCTACAAGCCTGCGGCATGAGCGATCCCGTCAGCCCGTTCAAGGGCAAGACCGGCCTGCAGCGCGTGCTGAATGCGGCGGGCTACTCGTGGGCCGGCCTCACCGCAGCGTTCAAGCACGAGAACGCGTTCCGCCAGGAAGTGTATCTGGCGCTGCTGCTGATTCCGCTGGCGCTCTACCTGGGGGAGACGGGTATCGAGCGCGCGCTGATGGTCGGCGCCGTGCTCGGCGTGCTGATCGTCGAGCTGCTGAATTCCGCGGTCGAGGCCGCGGTCGACCGCATTTCGCTGGAACACCACCTGCTCATCAAGCGCGCCAAGGACATGGGCAGCGCGGCGGTGATGATCGCGCTCGTCAACGTCGCAGTGGTCTGGGCGCTGGTGCTGCTGGGCTAACGCCTGACAAAAATCGTGCCATATTTTCGCTGCGCCCTAAAGTTGCGGCGTTATTGGCCGGAATAGGTGGGGTATCCCTCTTTCCAGCGACCCCGTGAACCTCAAACCCGTCTTTCTCCTGCTCGGTCTGTGCCACGCCGTTTCCGCCACCGCCCTCGGGTTGGGCGAGATCAGCGTGCGATCGCACCTGGGTCAACCGCTGCACGCCACTGTCACCCTTCTGGGCGCCTCGGCGGACACCCTGGCGGCTTGCTTCAGCCTCGATGCAAGCGAGGATGGCATTGCGCCGCCCCCGCGCGCGCAGTTGAGCATCCAGCAGGATGGCGGCCAGACGCTGCTGCATATCCGCACCACCCGGTCGGTCAATGATCCCATTGCGCAGTTTGTGCTGGTTTCCGACTGCGAGACACGCTTGCGGCGCGACTACGTGGTGTTGCTTGATCCACCCGCACTGGTCACACCCGCCATCAGTGAGGCGATGCCCGCTGCCGTCACCCAACCGCCCGCAGCCCCCATCGCAGCGCCTGCAACACGCGCCACCCGACCCAAACGCAAGGCCAAGCCTGCGCCGGTTGTCGCCTCGCGCCCGGCTGTTGCCAGCACGCGACAGCCTGCTGCTGCACCACCACGTCCACGTCCGCAGACCGATGCCATGCCGCGACTGGTGCTGTCCGGAAAACGCAGCGCCCCTCGCATCGCCGACGCACCCGTTGCATTGCGCCTCGATACCCGTCTGCCGGATCTGGCGCGCCCGCGTCCCGCAAGCCTGACCGCCACCGAACTGTCGGACGAGAACACGGCGCTTGCCCGCAAGCTTGCACACCTGGAGGCCCAACTGGCCGCGTTGCAGCAGCGTCATGCGGAACTCGAGGCCCGGCGCACCATGGCGCCCGCAGCGATCGCGCCGCCGCCGCCCAAGCCGTCTGCGCAATGGCCCCTGTACCTTTTGGCCACCGGCTTGCTCAGCGGCGGCATCGCACTCATCGCCTGGCTGCCGCGCCGCCGCCGCGCCACCCGGGTCGACTTGCGGGGCGACGCGCCCTGGACACCGCGGGATGCGACGATGATGACGCTGTCCGACATCACCGCCGGGCCACGGGCCGAACCGCCGCCCGCGCCCGAGCGGATGCCGGAGATCGCCCAGCCGCCACGCAATGAAGACACCGAGGTCAAGGAAGACATCCTCGATCAGGCCGAAGTGTTCATGGCCCACGGCCATGGCGACCTCGCGGTCCACCTGCTGCAGGAACACCTGCGCGAGGCGCCAACCGAGTCTCCGGTACCGTGGCTGCTGCTGCTCGACCTGCTGCACCGGGCAGGCAACATCGAAGGGTATGCCGCCGCCAGCGCCGAGTGCCGCCGTTATTTCAACGTCAATCTCACGGGCCATCCGATTTCACAGGACAATGAAATCGGCCAGGGGCTGGAAGCCTATCCGCACCTGCTGGAAGAACTGGTGAACGTGTGGAATACGCCGGATATCAACGCATTCTTCCACGACCTGATCTATGACGATCGCGGTGGTACGCGGCTGGGCTTCGAACCGGGCGCCTACCGCGACATCCTGATGCTGCGGGAGATCGCGCGCGAAGCGCTGCCGCTCGCCGCCTGAGCGGCTTCACCAAACCGTCACCCCGGCTTCATCGTGTTGTCGCATACCGGGCGCATGCTCTGCGCCATGGATGCAGCCGAATTCACCTGCCAGACCCTGCCATCGATGCGCCCGCAACTGCGCATCGCGATGGTGACCGAGACCTATCCGCCCGAAGTCAATGGCGTGGCGATGACGCTGGGCCGCCTGGTCAACGGCCTGCAGGTGCGCAATCACCAGGTGCAGCTGATTCGTCCGCGCCAGCATGCCGACGATCAGCCGCAGCCCACCGCCACCCTCAGCGAACACCTGCAGCGCGGCATCGCCCTGCCGCGTTACGACGGCCTGAAAATGGGCCTACCGGCGAAAGCGGCGCTGACCCGGCTATGGACCCGGCAACGCCCCGACGTGGTGCAGATCGCCACCGAAGGCCCGCTCGGCTGGTCGGCGCTGGCGGCGGCCAACAAGCTGCGCCTGCCGGTGGCGAGCGACTTCCACACCAATTTCCACAGCTACAGCAGCCACTACGGCTTTGGCCTGTTGCGCCGCGCCATCGTGGCGTATCTGCGGAAATTCCATAACAAGGCCGCCGTCACCCTGGTGCCGACCGAAGGCATCCGCCGCGAGCTGCTGAGCCACGGTTACGAAAACATCGAAATCATCGGCCGCGGGGTCGACACCAAGCTGTTTCATCCCGGTCGCCGCGACCCGGCCCTGCGCGCGCGCTGGGGCGTCAACGAGGACGAGACGGTGGCGCTCTACGTCGGGCGCCTGGCCGCCGAAAAGAATCTGGCGCTGGTGTTTCAAGCCTTCGATGCCATGCGCGAGACACGCCCCGCCAGCCGCCTGGTGCTGGTAGGCGACGGCCCCGAGCGCGTCAGCTGGCAGGCCAGGCGCCCGGACGCGATTTTCTGCGGCACCCAGATCGGCGAGACGCTGGCGGCGCATTACGCCTCGGGCGATGTGTTCCTGTTTCCCAGCCTGACCGAAACCTGGGGCAACGTGACCATCGAGGCCATGGCCTCCGGCCTTGCAGTGGTGGCCTACGACTGCGCCGCCGCCGAGGAAGTCATCCGCCACGGCGAAAACGGCCTCAAGGCGCCGCCCG
>JAHJNP010000150.1 GCA_018820745.1 Gammaproteobacteria bacterium | reverse complement strand
CCACAGCGCCGGCACCGCATGGAAGACCACGTGCTGGAAATAGATCACGCAGTCGAGTACCAGCACGCCGATCAGCACGGCCAGCCAGTACGGCAGCTCGATCTGGTTGAGCAGCCCCCAGCCGCGCGCCTGCGCGAGCAGCGCCAGGGCCACCGCCGTGACCGGAATCAGCAGCCTCACCGCGGCCGTGGCCACGGCAATGATTCCGAGGTTGGCGCGCCAGCGACGGCTTTTGGAGGTGGACAGCGGGCGGCGCGGCGCCAGCCACTCCCACACGCCCATCACCACCAGCATGCCGAAGAAGAAACCCAGCCGGATCGCGGCTTCATCACTCATGCCCAGTCCTCGGTTGCCCTTATCCCACTATTTTAGTCAACCATCCGGGCGTGTCCGTTCCAGGTCTCGTCTATATTCCAAGGACGTCATTCGTCATGGAGAAAATAAAGGAGACATCATGTTCAAGCGCATTCTGGTGGCGGTAGATGGGAGTCAAACCGGTGAACTTGCCTTGCAGACGGCAATCAGGCTCGCCACGCAATTGCAGGCGCAGTTGCGGGTCGTGCATGCAGTCAATATCACGAACCTCAACCAGGGCGCCGAGTTTCCCGAGCAGGCCGGTGTGCCCAGAAACGTCAAAGGGGGGAAAGATCTGCTGCAGCGTTCGGAAATGACGGCGGTGGCCGCCGGGGTCGCGACCGAATCAAATCTCATCACGCTCGACACCTTGGCTCAGCGGATTCCCGAGGCCATTGCCGACGATGCCGAAACCTGGCCGGCCGACCTGATCGTCATCGGCACGCATGGGCGTCAGGGGCTCGCCCGCCTGTTCCTCGGCAGCGTCGCCGAAGGTGTCGCCCGCGTGGCGAGCAAACCTGTTTTGCTGGTTCGTGGAGAATGATCGCAGGAAAAAAATGCGCTTGCGGTTCGCCGCCGTCGTCGGGAATCGTGCAGTTTCAGGGCATCGCTCATCAATCGCCGCCACCGCGCTCACCGGGCGTTTTCGCTTGCCAAAGGGCGAACGTGGCTCCCGTGGGATCGGTCATGACGCTCATCCAGCCGTAGTCCCCCACCTCCATGACATCCTGGACAACGGCCGCCCCCATCGATCTGGCTTTTGCCGTTGTGGCAACAGCGTCGTCCACACCGATGTAGGCCAGCCACTGTGGCGGTGCGTCCGGGCGGCTCATCATGCCGCCACCGGTGCCTTCCCCTACGTTGACCATGGTGTAGGTGCCGCCGCCCGACATGGGCAGATCCTGCAGACTCCAGTCGAACAGCCCGGAATAAAATGCCCTGGCCTTGGCGAGGTCGCCGGTATGCAATTCGACATGTACAAATGGATTGGCCATGGTCGTTTCTCCTTTCAATCCGGTTTCAGGTGCGTCCGGCAAGCGGGACGCCGATCAGCCAGTCATGCAGCCATAGAACGAAGGCGGCATAGAGCACCAGGCCGCCGACAACGGCAATGACGTCGTTCGCCCGGGAAGGCGGGATGCCGGGAATGGGGCGCTGCGTGCGGTGCTTCATCGAGATGCGGTCCAGCACCGCCCAGACGAGGAAAGCGCCGAACAGCAGCACGTCGGCCAGCATGCCGTTGGCGAGCAGGTGGGCGACGGCCCACAGCTTGGTGGCAGCGAGCATCGGGTGTCGGGCGGTGGTCTGGATGCGACCCGGCAGATAGGCGGCCAGCAGCAGGGGAAAGACGGGAACGAGCAGGACCATCGCCACGGAATCGAGCCACGCGGGCGGCGTGTAGAGCACCATCGGGGCTTGGCGGGCGAGCCCGTAGCCCCAGACGATCAGCACGAATCCGGCAATGGATACCACGGCGTACACGGCTTTCCACGGCCATTCGCCGATTGTCCCGGCCATGCGGTTGCGCCAGGGATCGTTGACGATGGACACGGAGTGCGCGCCGAAGAAGATGGCCAGACCAAGCAGAAGCACGCTCATCGTTAATCCCCAATCAGTGGTCAAGGCCCACCCGGCTCAGCCTGTGCGGGGCGGACTCCGCGCTATGAGAACCAGCGCAGGAAGGCGGCTGCCGTCAGGGCGGTGGCTGCCAGCGCGGCCAGACTCTGGAAGGTGCGCTTCACGCTCACGCGGTCCCATGCCCGGCCGCGGGCGAGGTAGGCGGCCGCCAGCAGGAACCCCGTTATCGCCGCCGCGACTTTGACGCCAAGGGCGATCATGGCAATGGTGCTCAAATCCGGTGTCTCACCGTAGAAATAGAGGCTGGTGGCACCGAACAATCCGCCGCTGATGATTTGCGCGCTCCAGGCGCCGAGGATCAGCCAGGCAAATGTGCGACCGTCTTCCAGGCGGGACGCAGGCCACAGCACGAACACCGCACCGCCCAGCACGACGGCGGCGCCGAAGTTATGCACCACCTGGGTCAGGGCATAGGCGAGGTTTTCCGGCCACACGGCTTATTTCACCGTGACCTGGACGCACTGTTCGATGCCGACGGGAACGTGGGCCTTGTTCACCACCTTGACGCAGAGGTCGCGCTTGCCGGACGGCATGGCTTCCAGCAGATAGCTGCCCTTGAGCTTGCGCAGTATCCCGACTTCCTTGTCGTCGACGTAGACGTGGACATGGTCTCCGCGCGGGCCGGGATCCACGTCATAGACCAGCCGGTTCTCGTCCATCGCGTCGAGGGTGGCGCCGTCTGCCGGCGACGTGATCTGCACCTTGCCTTGGCCCAGGCCGGCGGCCGGAAAAGCCAGCAAGAGTCCGAGCGCCAGCGGTGCGAGGAAATATTTTCTGTTCATGACGAGCTCCTTCACAGCACATTGAAAACGCGCCCGCGGCTTGGGTTCGGGGCGGCTACAGGCGGGCAAGATCCGGTGCTTCGGCACCGACCCAGGCCCGGGTGAACTGGGTGCGCGCGGTCGCGGCCGCGCCCGGCTTGCCGAGGCGCTGGTAGGTCGCCGCCAGGCCGTGCAGCGCCCAGCCGTTGTTGGGCGCGCGTAGCAGGCTTTGCCGGAATGCCGTCTCGGCCTCGTCCAGCCTGCCGGCGGCCAGCAGCACCGCGCCCAGCGATTGGCGCACCGGGTAGTACCAGTAGGGCGGTTCCGAGTAGGCGAGCGTATCCTCCAGCGCCACCGCCTGCTCGAACTCGGCGCGCGCCTGCGCCCAGTCGCCGGCGGACTGGGCGATGCGCCCCAGCACCACATGCTGCGCCAGCGCGATCACGTCCGGCGCGGGCACGCCGGCCTCAACCAGTCCGGAAAAGTCGGTGCCCTGCGCGAGGCGCCGCAGGGCGTCAACCTCGGCCCGTGCGGCGGCCGGCTCGCCACGCCACGCATGCGCGACGCCGCGCGCGTAGTGCCACATGGCCTTGACGTAGGGCAGTTCGTCGCCGGGGTCGGGCAGGGCGAGCGTGGCGGCGGGCGCGCTGAACTGGGCGTGGACGAAGTAGGGCGCCACCAGGATCGGCTGCACCCAGGCGATGCTGCGCCCGGCGTCCTGGCTGACCACGCGCGCGAGTTTTTCAGACGCCGCGATGGCGCTTGCGCCGTCGCCCGCCATCTGCGCCGAGGTCATCAGCGAGTGGATGTTGTGCGGATAGTAGGCAAGCGGGTAGATGCCCTCGGGCCGGGCCTCGGCGAGGTAGGCCTCGTCCGCCGCCACCGCGCGCCGGTTCGCCTCGATGGCGTCCTTGTATTGGCCGACGCGGTAGTAGATGTGAAACGGCATGTGCACCAGATGCCCCGCGCCGGGCATCAGGCTGCCGAGTTTTCGCGCGTAGGGCAGCGCCCGTTCGGGCTTGGTGGAGGCTTCCACCATGTGGATGTAGTAATGGCTGGCGCCGGGGTGGTCCGGCTGGCGTTGCAGCACCTTTTCCAGCGCCGCGAGGATCTCGGCCGTGCGCCCCTTTGGACGCGCGCCCGCCGCCTCCCAGTAATCCCAGGGCGACAGGTTCATCAGGGCTTCGACATAACGCAAAGTGATGTCCGCATCGCGCGGATAGCGCGCCGCCACCTTGCCCATGGCCTCGGCGTAGGCCGCGTCGAGGGCGCCGCGCTCGGCCGCCGCGTCGCCTGAGT
>JAHJNP010000149.1 GCA_018820745.1 Gammaproteobacteria bacterium | reverse complement strand
TGGGGTCATCGACGACGAAGAAGATGAATTCGCGCTGGTTGCGCGTGCTGACCGACACCAGCTTGTAGCCGAGCTGGTTGAGGTAGGTCTCGATTTCGGGATCGTCCAGATAGCGCGGATCGGCGTAGACGTCGCGCATGATGGCGCGTCCCAGCGCCTGTTCTTCCTGATCGGAAAAATATTGCCGCGACACCTCCCCCAGGTCGGGCAGGTCGGCGGCTACCACCGGCTGGACGACCAGACTTAGTGCGAGCAGGGCGCGCAGCATCGGCGGATCGGGATGAGAGCAGTTAAAGTCATTTCGATTACGATATGCGGATTGTCGACAAGGTTCCCGAGTATGAGCGAATTCACCCACTTTGATGAACGCGGCCGCGCCGTGATGGTCGACGTTGCGGACAAGGACGAGACCCGGCGCGTTGCGGTGGCGAGCGGCCGGATCAGCATGTTAGCCAGTACCCTGGCGCGCATCCTGGGCGGCCAGGCGGCCAAGGGGGATGTGCTGGGCATTGCGCGCATCGCGGCGATCCAGGCGACCAAGCGCACCGCCGAACTGATCCCGCTGTGCCACCCCATAGCGCTGACGAAGGTCAGCGTGGAATTCAGCCACGACGAAGCCGAATCGTCGATCGCCTGCAGGGTGACCGCCGAGACCGTCGGTAAGACCGGGGTGGAGATGGAGGCGCTGACCGGCGTCAGCGTGGCGCTCTTGACCATCTACGACATGTGCAAGGCAGTCGACCGCGGTATGACGATGTCGGACATCCGGCTGCTGGAAAAGCAGGGCGGGCGTTCCGGACACTGGCGCGCCACGTTGTAAACATTCATCTGGTCAAAACATCCTCTTGTGCCTTGGTCGCACTGCGGCAAGATGGCGGCTGAACATTTTCGAAGGTCGTATGCGTTTTTTCAGATTCCTGCTGTTGAGTGTGTGGGCATGCTCGTTCGCGGCTCGGGCCGATATGCCGGACTACCGGGCCTTTCCGGCCGACGGCGCGCGCCTGCTGCTGTGGGTGGCGTCCGAGCGCGGGCGCGCCGAGCCCGAATTGCAGGCCGCGCAGCAGTTGGCCGAACGCGGCATCGCGGTGTGGTCGCTCGACCCCGTCAGCGCCTTTTTCCTGCCGCAACTGCCGAGCAGCATGGACAGCGTGCCGGCACAGGACATGGCAGACTGGCTGCGTGCCGCACAGGCTGGCGGCAAGCGTGTCGTCGTGTACGCAGTGTCGCGCGCCGCGGTGCCGGTGCTGCGCGCCGCCGCCCTGCTGCAACCGGTCGAGCGGCAACAGCTGTGCGTGCTGCTGATGTATCCGAATCTCTATACCGTGGCAGCGCCGCTGGCCGCGCCGGACTTTCTCGATGTGGGGAGCCTGTCCGGTTTGCAGGTGCGGGTGCTGCAGCCGCGCCGTTCGGCCGCCACCCCCTGGTTGCCCGGCCTGCTGGATCATCTGGAGAAACAGGGCGCATCGACCAGCCAGACGATCCTGGAGAACCTGCGCGAAGGCTACTGGATGCGCGAAACACCAACCGAATTCGAAATTGCCGAGAGTGGCCGCATGGATGCCATGCTGCTGCGTGAATTGAATGACTGGGGATGTCAATGAAACGATTGCTGATGGCTTGTGCGCTGGGCCTGCTGCTAAACGGCGGCGCGCAGGCTGCCGGATTCGAGGTGCGCGCCGCGACGCCGGCGCCGGAACTGAAAGCGCAGGACCTGACGGGCGCCACCAGGACCCTGGCCGACTACCGCGGAAAGGTGGTGTTGCTTAATTTCTGGGCGTCATGGTGCCCGCCGTGCCTGCGTGAAATGCCGTCGATGGAGCGGTTGCGGGTGAAGATGGAAGATCGGCCGCTGGTCATCGTCGCGCTCGACAGCGCCGAAACGCCGGAGGAGGTGAATGCATTTTTGTCCAAAATGAAGCTGGGTTTTCCGATCCTGCTCGATCCGGAAGGCAGCAACACCCGCCGCTGGAAAGTCTTTGCCCTGCCCACCACCTTCCTGCTGGACGCGCAGGGGCGCGTGCGCTACGTGCTGACCGGGCCGACCGAGTGGGACGAGGGCGAGGCGCTCGAGGTGATCGAATCGCTGCTGGCCGAATTGCCGGCGCGGCCGAAACAGCATGAGCCGAAGCGCTTAACCCCTCAATAAACAAGGAATATTATCAGAACGGCTTATAGGGATATCAGCCGTTTTACTTGCCATGTGGGCGGCTTGAAGTGCAAAATAACAATATATTCGAAACTTTTAATATATAGCCGTCCCCACAGCATCCAGCGCCGATGCGCTGGCGCTGCTTCCAGCAGTCACCTAATATCCGTCAGGAAAAAAGCAGTTCCATTGCGGAACCGCTGGGGACCATTTTGAGCTTAGAGACCGTATGAACGCCAAGATCAAACTCGAAAATCACGACGCGCAGGAAATC
>JAHJNP010000148.1 GCA_018820745.1 Gammaproteobacteria bacterium | reverse complement strand
TGCGCGCCGAAATCGACGAGTTCTACCGCCACTTCCGCGTCAGCAACGACCTCATCGAGCTGCGCAACTTGGTGCAAAGCGCCGACCTCATTATCCGTTCGGCCCAGTTGCGGCAGGAAAGCCGCGGACTGCACTTCAGCCGCGACTACCCGGAGACGCTGCCGATCGCCGGCAACACCGTGCTCAACCCGCGCCCGGGGATGCTGTGTCCGAGCGTGTGCGGCGTGTCCAGCGAAGCGACACCCTGAGGCGTCGCAGGTCGTCTGTTGTCGCGCTGTCGGACAGCAGTGTCAGGGTCCGCGCCTGCCCGCCGGTCGTCCGGTAGCGCAGCACGACCAACGCGATCGAAACAAAACTGTCGCCCAGTATCTCGGCATCGCGCCATTCAGCCGTGCCATCCAGGCATTGCAGCCGGCCGTCTGCCGCAATGCGCAGGCGGGTCATCGGGCGCGCCCGCCGCCAACCCCACCCGCCCAGCCCCGCTACCGTCATGCCCAGCGTCAGTTGAAGGCTGCCCGGCAGCGCCGCGAGAGACACGGCGGCCAGCGCCAGTAACAGCATGCCTGTCAGCAACAGCCCCAACCGGCGTGAGGGTTTGAGCTCAATCTCGCGCATCAGCGTGTACACTTTTACCCGGATATTTCATCAATTCGCGTGATGATCGCGCAGGATTTTGTTTTGTAGGGGAATTTTGTGATGGAACGGCGTGGTTACTCATACGCCCGGCGGAACGAAATTTCCATACGAAGCAAAAGTACCCGCAAGGGGTACGCCGGATTCGCAAGCGCCAAAGCGCAACGACTCCGCTGACCGGTGAGGGCGCGCGGCAATTGATGGAACATTCGGGTTAATTTCATCGCATCCCCTTTTGACTGGACCGTATCGTGATCGATTCCTGGAAAACCTTTCTGCAATCCCAAGGCGCGGCAATCGAAGACAGCAGCGTGCTGCACTATGGCGACCCCGCCGCCGAACGCGCGGCCGCAACGGACAGCACCATTGTGGCGGATTTGTCGCAGCTCGGCGTCATCGCCCTGCGCGGCGAAGACACCGCCACCTTCCTGCAGGGCCAGCTCACCAACGACGTACGCGCACTGCACGCCGACGGCGCGCAGTGGAGCGGCTACTGCAGCCCCAAGGGACGCCTGCTCGGCAATTTCCTCGCTTGGCGACAGGGCGAGGATTATTGCCTGCAACTCTCGGGCGACATCCTTCCCGGTGTGCTGAAGCGCCTGTCCATGTTCATCATGCGCGCCAAGGTGAAGGCGCGCGATGCCAGCGATGAAAACGTGCGGCTGGTCGTTGCCGGCAAGCAGGCGCTGTCGGCAGTCACCGCCGCGATGGGCGCCGTACCGGAAGCCGCGATGCGCTCGCTCGCCAGCGAGGCCGGCCAGGTGGTCCGCCTGGGCGACGACAAATTCGTACTGTCGATCGCCCCCGAGCGCGTCGCCGCCGTGTGGCAGACGCTGCGCCAGTCGGCCACTCCGGTTGGCGCCCCGGTGTGGGACTGGCTACGGCTCAACGCCGGCATTCCGATGATCGTCGCCGCCACCCAGGAGCAGTTCGTGCCGCAGATGGTCAACCTCGAAGTCATCGGCGGCGTCAGTTTCCAGAAGGGCTGCTACCCGGGCCAGGAAATCGTCGCACGCAGCCAGTATCTGGGCAAGCTCAAGCGCCGCATGTTCCTGGCGCACGTGGATGCCGAGGCCGCGCCGGGCGACCCCTTGTACAGCCCCGACATGGCCGGCCAGTCCACCGGCACCGTGGTCAACGCAGCGCCGGCGCCGACTGGCGGCTTCGATCTCCTGGCCGTGGCTCAGGTCGAAAGCGCGAACACGCAGACCCTGCATCTGAAAGCGGCAGGCGGCGCGGCATTAACCCTGAAGCCCCTGCCCTATGCCCTGCCCGAATAGGTGAAGCACGCCTATGTCTATTACCGCATCGACCCGGTTCAGGCCAGCCTGGCTGCTGCGCGGATCGACGGGTTGCTGAGTGCGGTGGCGGCGCATTGCGGCCAGCCGCCGCGGCGGCTGAGCCGCTGTGACGATTCGGTGACGTGGATGGAAATTTACGAAGGCATTGCCGACTATGCGGCATTTACCGCGGCCTTGAACTCGGCTGTCCAGGCTTTCGACTGCGCAGCATTCACCCAGGGCGAGCGCCATCTGGAATGTTTTTTTCCGGCCTGACCACACGCGCCATCCCGATGGGGCCGATCGCCCAGCCCAGCCGCTGGCCGGGCGGCTCATGCCGCCAGCGACCCGCACGCCGTCGTTCGGCACCCCGCATTAAAACGGGACGGGGCGCTGCCTTTCAGGCGATTTCTTCCACCGGGACGCGCGCAGCCAGGGCGCACAGCAGCTCATAACTACTGGTGCCGGCGGCGGCGGCCACCGCATCCACCGGCAGTCCCTCCCCCCACAGCACCACCGGGCTGCCGATGCCGGCATCGGCGCACTCGCTCAGGTCCACGCACAGCATGTCCATCGACACCCGACCCAGGGTTCGGCTGACACAACCGTTGACCAGCACCGGGGTGCCCGTCAGTGCGTGACGCGGATAACCGTCCGCATAGCCGCAGGCCACCACGCCCACGCGCATCGCACGTTCAGCGCGAAACAGCTGGCCGTAGCCCACCCCCTCGCCCGGCTGCAAGGCCTGCACACTGATGATTTCCGATTGCAGGGTCATTGCCGGCCGCAGCCCCAATTCCACCGCAGGCACATCGGCAAAAGGCGAAGCGCCATACAGCATGATGCCGGGGCGCACCCACGCGCCCAGGGTTTGCGGATAGCGCAGCAATGCCGCCGAATTGGCGCAACTCCACGTCAGGCCATGGCCGGCAATCTCGCGCAAAAACGGCTGCAACTGCCAATCCACCCCCTCGGCCTCGTCGGCCTGGGCAAAGTGGGTCATCAGCGTGATGCCGGCGACCCCGGGCAGGCCGCGCACCCGCTCGACGATGGCGGCGTGATCGGCGAGCGGAAAGCCCAGCCGGTGCATGCCGCTGTCGAACTTGAGGAAGACCTGCAGCGGGCGGGCGGGGGGCTGCCGTTGCAGCCAGTCGAGATGCACCGCATGATGCAGCACCGGCCACAGGTCCAGTTCGGCGCAGGTGGCGATCTCATCCGCGCCAAAGAGCCCTTCCAGCAGCAGGATCGGCTTCTCGATGCCCATCAGACGCAGGTTGGCCGCTTCTTCCAGCGTCAATACGGCGAAGCCGTCCGCTGCTGCCAGCGCACGCAGCGCGCGCGACATTCCGTGACCATAGGCGTTGGCCTTGACCACCGCGAACACGCACGCCGTCCCCGCATGGCTGCGCGCCACGCGCAGGTTGTGCGCCATCGCACCGACTGAAATCCGCGCCTGGATCGGACGCATGGGTCAGCCCGGATGAGCCCTGAATTCGCCTGACGATCGCGCCGGGCCTTGGCCGTCAGGGAAGTGTTGAGAAGGCGCGGCGTAGTGATTCATACGCCCGAGCGAACAAGCTCTTTCATGGTGGCCAAGGCACAAGCGAGGGCAGGTGAATTCAGGGCTCATCAGGGCCTAGTAGGAGCCGGGTTGCGCCAGCGTTTCGAAGCGCGTGTACTCGCCGACGAAGGCCAGCCGCACCGTGCCGATGGGGCCGTTACGCTGCTTGCTGATGATGATTTCGGCGGTGCCCTTGTCCTGCGTGTCGGGGTTGTAGACTTCGTCGCGATAGATGAACAGGATGACGTCGGCATCCTGCTCGATGGCGCCCGATTCGCGCAGGTCGGACATCACCGGGCGCTTGTTGGGGCGCTGCTCGAGGCTGCGGTTCAGCTGTGACAGCGCGACCACCGGCACATGCAATTCTTTCGCCAGGCCTTTGAGGGCGCGCGAGATTTCCGAAATTTCGGTCGCCCGGTTTTCGCCCGAGCTGCTGGCCGACATCAACTGGATATAGTCGATGATGATCATGCCGAGCTTGCCGCACTGGCGCATCAGGCGCCGCGCGCGCGCGCGCAGTTCCAGCACGTTGAGCCCCGGCGTTTCGTCGATGAAGATGGGGGCGTCGTTGAGCTTGCCCAGCGCGTAGGTGAGCCGCTGCCAGTCGTCCTCGCCGAGCTTGCCGGTGCGCAGGCGATGCTGATCGAGCTTGCCGACCGAGCCGATCATCCGCATCACCAGCTGCTGGCCGCCCATTTCCATGGAAAAGACCGCCACCGGCAAGCCGGTGTCGAGCGCCACGTTCTCGCCGATATTGATCGAGAACGCGGTCTTGCCCATCGACGGGCGCCCGGCGACGATGATCAGGTCGCCCGGCTGGAAACCCGAGGTTTTCTGGTCGAGGTCGTGAAACCCGGTGGGCACGCCGGTGATGCCGGAATCGTTGTCGCGGTGATACAGCTCGTCGATGCGCTCGACCACTTCTTTCAGCAGCGGCTTGATTTCGGTGAAGCCCGCCTGACCGCGGCTGCCGGACTCGGCAATCTCGAACACCTTGGCTTCTGCCTCGTCGAGCAGCTGCGAAGCGCTGCGCCCGGCCGGAGCGTAGGCGGTGTCGGCAATCCTGGTGGCCACATCGGCCAGGCGCCGCATCACCGAGCGCTCGCGCACGATTTCTGCATAGCGGCGGATGTTGGCGGCCGACGGCGTGTTGCTCGCCAGCGCGACGATGTAGGCCAATCCGCCCACGCTCTCGAGCTGGCCAAGCGATTGCAGCGCCTCGGTCACCGTCACCGCGTCGGCCGGCCGGTTTTCTGCAATCTGCCGCACGATCGCGCGCAGGATCTGGCGATGATCCTGGCGGTAGAAATCGCTTTCCGACACCACATCGCCAATGCGGTCCCATGCGCTGTTGTCCAGCAGCAGGCCGCCCAGCACCGCCTGCTCGGCTTCCAGCGAGTGCGGCGGCAGGCGCATTTGCGCCAGCTGGGGATCGGAATTTGCAGTCAGGGGGTGGATGGCGGCCATGGCAGGATTCTAGTCTTCAGCCCCCTCCCCACCAAGGGATAAGGCTGTGGATAAAGCGTGTACAGCCGGGAATATCCCGAGGGCACACATAAAAAAAGGGAGCCTGGGCTCCCTTTTTAGCGTAGCCGGCGGCCTTACTGCAGGCCGGTCACCACCACCTTGATGTTGGCGGTGATGTCGGAGTGCAGCGCCAGCACCACCGGATATTCGCCGAGGGTCTTGAACGGGCCTTCGGGCAGCCGGATTTCCGACTTGGACACTTCATGCCCTTGCGCCTGCAGCGCATCGGCAATGTCGGCGTTGGTGATGGAGCCGAACAGGCGGCCATCGACGCCGGCTTTCTGGCTGATCGTCACGCTCGTGCCTTCGAGCTTTTCGGCACGGCGCTGGGCGTCGGCCAGCTTTTCGGCGGCAGCGCGTTCCAGTTCGACCTTCTGCGCGGCAAACACTTCCATGTTGGCTTGCGTGGCGCGACGCGCACGGCCGGTGGGAATCAGAAAGTTGCGGGCGTAGCCGTCTTTTACTTTAACCACGTCACCCAGATTGCCCAGGTTGGCGACTTTGTCGGTCAGAATCACTTGCATGGCCGTCTCCTCAATGCAGGTCGGTGTAAGGCATGAGCGCCAGGAAGCGC
>JAHJNP010000147.1 GCA_018820745.1 Gammaproteobacteria bacterium | reverse complement strand
TTCATGCATTAAAGATTGTGCCTGGCGAGCCGTCAATAGTGGCGTCAAGGATTCAACAGCCCCGTCATGCGGGGCGAACAAGGAGATACTGGATGAAATTGAAGCGCTTCACCACCCAACTGGTGGCTGCAGGCCTGATCGCCATGCCGCTGATGGCGCATGCCGCCGGGCTGGGCAAGCTGTCGGTCACCTCGGCGCTGGGTCAACCGCTCGCGGCGGAGATCGAGCTGTTCGCGGCAGACAAGGCCGAACTCGACAGCCTGTCGGCCAGCCTCGCTTCCGACCAGGCCTTTCGCGATGCGCGCGTCGATTTCGCGCCGGTGCTGTCTTCCCTGCGCTTTACGGTCGAGAAGCGGCCCAACGGCCGCGCGGTGCTGAAAGTCAGCTCCAGCCGCCCGGTGAACGATCCCTTCATCGACATGCTGGTCGAGCTGAACTGGGCCTCGGGACGGCTGGTGCGCGAATACACCATGCTGCTCGATCCACCCGGCATGGGCGGCGTCCAGACAGTTTCACCCGTGGCTGTTGCGCCGGCCCAAACGCCGGTTTCTGCACCTGCAGCGGCACCCCAAACCACGACAGCGCCAGCTGCTGCCCGCAAGCCGGCACCCGCCTCACGGGCCGCGGCGCCAAGTCGCGTGACGGTCAAGCGGGGCGACACGCTGACGGGGATTGCCAACCGCGTGCGTCCGGAAGGCGTCAGCCTCGAGCAGACCCTGCTGGGACTCTACCGCGAGAACGGCCAGGCTTTCGACGGCAACATGAACCGCCTGAAGGCGGGCAAGACACTCAACGTGCCGTCGGCTGAAAAAGTGGCAGCCATCCCGCAACAAGAAGCCGTGCGCGAACTCAGGCTGCAGGCGAATGACTGGCGCGCCTATCGCCAGAAACTGGCCGGCACGGTCAGCGCGGCCCCGGCGGCGCCGGTCGCCGCGGACCAGGCCAGTAGCGGCAAGATCACCCCCAAGGTGGAGGATCGCGCCAAGCCGGCGCCAGAGGCCCAGCAGGATGTGCTGAAGCTGTCCAGGGCCACACCGCCAGCCGCTGCCGCTGCGGGCAAGGCGGACGAAACCCGTGCCCTGCAGGAAAAGCTGCGCGCCCAGGAAGAGGATGCGACCGCGCGTGAAAATGCACTGCAGGAATCGGATCAGCGCGTGGCCACGCTGGAAAAACAGATTCAGGACATGCAGAAGCTGGTCGAGATGCAGGAGCGGGCGCAAGCTGAAGCACCGGTTGCCGCGCCGGCCCCTGCAGCATCTGCGCCCGCCCCGGTCGCTCTGACCGTGGCGCCGCTCGCTGCCCCCGAATCCACCGAAAACTGGTACGCCCCCCTGCTCGCCAACCCGATGTATTGGGGCGGCGGCCTGGCTGCGCTCGGTTTGGGTGGGGTACTGTGGTGGATGATGGCGGGCGGCGGTCGCCGCCGTAAAACCGGTGGCAATGCGCTTGACGATAGCCTCATCACCGGCGGCGACATTCAACCGAATTCCGTGATTGGTGCCGCATCGGGCGGCAGCGTCAATACCGGCGATACCTCCTTCCTGACCGACTTCAGTCAGGCAGGCCTGGGCACCATCGATACCCACGATGTCGACCCTATCGCCGAAGCCGAAGTGTACATGGCCTATGGCCGCGATGCGCAGGCCGAGGAAATCCTCAAGGAGGCCATCAGCAACAACCCGGACCGTCACGAAATCCGCGTCAAGCTGCTGGAGATCTACGCCGCGCAGCACAACACCGTGACGTTCGAGGCGGTTGCCGGCGAGCTCTATGCCGCGCTGGGCGGCCAATCGAATCCATTGTGGGACAAGGCCTGCGAAATGGGGCGCAGCATCGACCCGACCAACCCGCTGTATGGCGGTGTGCAGTCGAGTGCAGCCCCGGTGGCGACCGTGGCGGCCACTGCAGCGGTTGCCGGCGGCGCCGTGACGTTTGCGGACGAGTCCGCGCCCCAGTCCGTTGCCGACATGCAGTCTGCAGCCCCGGTTGAAACCGAGTCCGCGCCCGAGCCCGAGTCTGATGCCGTGACCACCAGCGGGCCGCTGGAGTTCGAATCGGCCGGCCATGTGCTCAATTTCGATGCGCCGTCCGAGGAAGAAAAGGCGCCCGAGGCGGGTTACGCGGAAATGGATACCCTGGGCCTCGACTTCGATCTGCCAGATCTGGATTTGCCCGCGACAGCGGATGACGCGCTGACTCTCGATCTGGGCCTGGATGAAGATAATGGCCCGGACAGCAAATTCGATTTCAGCGGCCTCGATCTCGACCTCGGCGAAGCCGGCGGCAACGAACTCGAACTCGACGAAGTCGGCACCAAGCTCGACCTTGCCCGCGCCTATGTGGAAATGGGCGACAAGGAAGGTGCGCGTGAAATCCTCAACGAAGTGCTGGCCGAAGGCAGCGACAAGCAAAAGGCCGACGCGAAAGGTATGTTGAGTTCGCTTGCTTAAATCGCTTCATCCGGCTGCCCGCATTCTGTTGTGGTGCGGGTGGGCAGTGGCGGTGGAACGTGCCGCGCTGCCCCTGCTGACCTTCCTGGCCGTCGCCACTGCGACGGCCTTTCTGTTTGCGCCAGTCCGCCATGAAGGCTGGCGCCTGCTACGCCGCACCCGCTGGCTGATGGCGGTGCTGCTGCTCACCTATGCCTATGTCCTGCCGGGAACCTTGCTGTGGCCAGTGCTGGGGTGGGCGAGCCCAGGCGTCGAAGGCCTGCAGCAGGGAATGCTGCGCGCCGGGCGACTGGCGCTGATGCTGGCCGGACTGGCGGTGCTGTTGGCGTATACGTCCCGTCCTCGCCTGATTTATGGCCTCTACGCCCTGGCCTGCCCGTTGACCTGGCTCGGCTTTGACCGTCGCGCCTTTGCGGTGCGTCTGGGGCTGACGCTGGACTACGTCGAGCATGCGCCCCAACCGGTGCGCTGGCTGGATGCGCTGCGCGTGCCGCTGTCCGACGAGGCCACGCCCGCCACCTACACCCTGCACACCGAACGCTGGCAAGGCCGCGACAGCGCCGTCATACTTGCGGGCTTGCTTGGGATAATGCTCGTCGTGCTGACATGAGAATCGTATTGGGACTGGAATATTGCGGCGTCGGCTTTTGCGGCTGGCAGTCGCAACTGCAAGGCTGCGGCGTGCAGGATGCGCTGGAAGCCGCGGTCTCGGTCATCGCCGGTGAAAAAACAAGCATCATCGCCGCCGGACGCACTGACACCGGCGTCCATGCGGCGCTGCAGGTGGTGCATTTCGATACCACGGCGAATCGCCCGCTCACCGCCTGGGTGCGCGGCGTCAACAGCCACCTGCCGGCGGGTGTGGCGGTGCTGTGGGCGCGCGAAGTCGGAGAGGATTTCCACGCGCGGTTTGCCGCCACCCATCGCGGCTATCGTTAC
>JAHJNP010000146.1 GCA_018820745.1 Gammaproteobacteria bacterium | reverse complement strand
GCATCTTTCCGGAAGCGATCGCCGATGACCTGAACAGTCACAACGACGCCTATCCGCTCGCCCGCCCCAGCCAGGCGGCGGCGATCGCCACGCTGCAGCACGAAGACCAGATTCACGCCCGGGCCGCGCAGCTGCATGAATGGACCGTGGCGCTTGCGGCAGAACTGCGCGCCCTGGGCGTGCGCACTTTTCCGACCCATACCTATTTCTTCCTCGCCGATCTCGTGCCGCACGACGCGGCCGAGATCGCCGAGCAGCTGCGCCGCCGCGACATCCTGATCAAGCCGCTGAACGATCCGGCGCTCGGCCTCGGCTTCATGCGCATCACCACCGCGCTGCCGGAAGACAACCGGCGCTTTGTCGATGCGCTACGCACTTTACTGACATAACAGGGAGGAATGCCATGTACGCGAAGATTCTGGTGGCGGTGGACGAAAGCGAGACGTCCCGGCATGCGTTGCAACAGGCGATCGAGCTGGCCAGAAAGCTGTCGGCCAGCGTGCGCATGGTTCATGTGCTGGACATGAGCTGGCTGCCGATCGGCCCGGAGGTGGCGATCGATACCAAGGTCTTGAGCGCGGCACGGCGCGGCGTGGGGGAAAACACAATCGCTGCAGCGCGCGATACCGCCAGGGCGGCCGGGTTCGAGGCAGAAGCCGTGCTGATCGAAACCGAAACCCCGATCCAGCAGGTTGCCGAGACGATTGCCCGGGAAGCCGCGCGTTGGGGTGCAGACCTGCTGGTGATGGGCACCCATGGCCGCCGTGGTTTCCAGCATCTGATGCTCGGCAGCGTGGCGGAACAGACGGTGCGGCGGTCACCCGGGCCGGTTTTGTTGATCCCTTTACCCAAAGGGCCACCATCGGCCTGAAATGAGCCAACAAAAACGGGGCCGCGGCCCCGTTTTTATTTGCTGCATCAGCCTGGTCAACCCAGCACTTCGGCCCAGATGTTTTTCGCCCAGGAGGCGTTGTATTTGAAGACGAGCTCGCTGCCCTTGGGGGTGGCGCCGCCTTCGGGCTGGTTGACGTAGCCCTTGCCGGCTTCGTAGCGGTACACGTTGGCGACGTAGCCGGACGTGGTGCTGGAGGTGGCCGAGTAGCAGGTGTTGGCGATCACCGGGCTGGGGTCGGGCTGACGGCCTGCCAAGAGCTCGACGATGGCGGCGGCGCACACCTTGGCGTGGTTGGTCGCCATGTGGCCGGACTTCGGCAGGGCGGCCAGGATCGAGTCGCCGATGATGTGGACGTTGGGCACGGTGGTCGACTCGAAGGTGGCGAGGTTGACCGTGCACCAGTTGCCGGCGCTGTCGTTGCGTGCGCCGGCCAGCGCACAGACTTCGCCTGCCCGCTGACGCGGCACGACGTTCAGCACGTCGCCCTTGACCTCGTCGAACTCGGTGGAAACAATCATCCGGTTGCCGTCCACCGCGAGCGGGGCGTTGTTGGGGCGGTAGTCGATCATGCCCGGATAGAAGGTGTTCCAGGCATCCGTGAACAGAGCCTTCTTGGAGGCGATGTCGGGGTTGCCGTCGAGCAGGATGATCTTGGACCTGGGCTTGGCCTGCTTGAAGTAGTGGGCGACCATGCAGGCGCGCTCGTAGGGTCCGGGCGGACAGCGGTAGGGCGAGGTCGGCACCGACATGACGAAGGTGCCGCCGTCTGGCATGGCTTCGAGCTGCTTCCTGAGCTGCGCGGTCTGCGCACCGGCTTTCCAGGCGTGGACGACCTTGCCGGCGGCCTCGGCTTCCTTGAAGCCGCGCACGGTGTCGGTGAGGATTTCGATGCCGGGGGAGAGCACCAGTCGGTCATAGCTGATGGTGGCGCCGCCCCTGGTGGTGACCACGCGCTTGGCGGCGTCGACGCCGGTTACGTAGTCCTTGACCATCTTGATGCCATGCCTGGACAGATTGTCGTAGCCGTGGGTGATGTCGTCCATGCTGCGCAGGCCGCCCAGCACCCAGTTCGAAATCGGGCAGGAGACGAACTTGTCGTTCGGCTCGATCAGGGTGACGTCGATGTTGGGCCCCCACTGGCGCAGGTACTTGGCGCAGGTGGCGCCGCCGAAGCCGGCGCCGACCACGACGACGTGGGAACGGGCTGCCGAGGCGCCGGGCAGGGTGGCGCAGCCGGTGAGCGCTGCCGCTGCACCCGCACCGGTAATTTTCAGAAAATCGCGACGATTCAGGGTCATGTTATCGGTCTCCTCGATGGCTTACTTCAGGCTGGCGAAATACGCGGCCATGGCCTCGAACTCGGCGTCGGTGTAGCCGGATGCGTGGCGTTTCATGATGGTCGCGGCGCGGGTGCCGGCCTTGAAGTCCCGCATGGACTTCACGAAATAATCCTTGTCCAGTCCGGCCAGGCTGGGGATGTCGCCCTGGCTCTTGCCGCCGGGGCCATGACAGGACATGCAGGTGGATGCGATCAATCTGGTATGGACATCCGCAGCGCCGGCGGTGCCGGAGAGGGCGAGGCCGACGAAGCCGGCAAGCGCCAGGGTGGTTTTCTTGTTCATAGACTCCTCCATGGAATTGAGGGACAGAAACGGGGAGGAAAATGCCCCGGAAGCCTTTTAACTGGCGGGCCTTGGAAGCCTGCAGTCCATGTATACCATGCTGGTGTAGTAGGAAAAGCTTGTCAACAAGCAGGCGCTTATATAGCGCAGCTTTCCCAGCGTCTTTCCAGCGTGCTGAATGGTATTTTTAGAGCCTAGTCTATTTAACGTTGGGCACCCAGGTTCAGCGCCAGATTTTTGCTGGTTCGGCGCGCCTGTTCGTCGGCGTCGCGATCCCAGGTTTCGCTGACCCAGCCGCCCAGGTTGTCCAGCGCGATCCGGCCCAGTGCGGCGATCCATTGCGGATGCTCGTTGAGCGCGGGGATGTAGTGGAATTCCTTGCCGCCCGCTGCAAGAAAACTGGCGCGGCCTTCCATCGCCAGTTCCTCCAGGGTTTCCAGGCAGTCGGCGGTGAAGCCGGGCGCGACCACGTCGACGCGGCCCACGCTTTCGCGGCCGAGGGCTTCCAGCGTCTTGTCGGTGTAGGGCTGCAGCCATTCGGCGCGGCCGAAGCGTGACTGGAAGGTGAGGCGGAACTGGCCGGGTTCGAGGCCGAGCGCCTCGGCGAGCAGACGCCCGGTCTTCTGGCATTCGCAGTGGTAGGGGTCACCCTTGTCGAGCGTGTAGCGCGGCACGCCGTGAAAGCTCATCAGCAATACGTCGGGGCGGCCGTGCATCTGCCAGTAGTCGCGGATGTTGGCGGCCAGCGCATGAATGTAGGCGGGGTGGTCGTGGTAGTGCTTGAGCGTGCGCAGCGCCGGCTGGTTGCGCGTTTTCAACAGCCAGGCGTAGGCGGCGTCGAACGCGGTGGCGGTGCTGGAGGCGGCGTATTGCGGATAGGACGGCAGGATCAGGATGCGGTCGCAGCCGGCCGCCTTCATGCGCGCCATCGTGTCGGGCACCGACGGCTTGCCGTAGCGCATCGCGTATTCGACCATCAAGGGGCTGGCCACTTTCTCGCCCAGCCAGCCTTTCAACAGCTTGGCCTGTTTTTCGGTGTGGACCTTCAGCGGCGAGCCGTCGGCGGTCCAGATCGCGGCGTATTTCGCGGCGGATTTTTTCGGCCGGGTGTTGAGGATGATGCCGTTGAGGATCAGCCACCACACCGCGCGCGGAATCTCCACCACGCGCGGGTCGGACAAAAATTCCTTCAGGTAGGGCCGCAACGCCTTGGCGGTGGGCGCCTCGGGGGTGCCGAGGTTGACCAGCAGGATGCCGGTTCTGGACTGCTGGCCGTGGCTGTAATCGGGTTCTTTTAAGTATTTCATCCGTGGTGGGACAGCGCGCTCGATAGAAGTTTGGCGGTGATGTCGACAATCGGCACCACGCGTTCGTAGGCCATGCGAGTGGGCCCGACGACGCCGAGGGTGCCGACCACCTGACCGTCGACCGAGTAGGGCGCGCTGACCAGGCTGCATTCGTCGAACGGCAGCATGTCGGATTCGCCGCCGATGAAAATCTGCACGCCGGTGGCGTTGCGCGAGCGGTCGAGCAGTTGCAGCAGGCCGGTTTTCTGCTCGAAGGCGTCGAACAGGCGGCGCAGGCTGCCCATGTTGCTGGAG
>JAHJNP010000145.1 GCA_018820745.1 Gammaproteobacteria bacterium | reverse complement strand
CTGCCAGGCGTGCCAGGCGGCGCCGACCGCGGCCGCCGGCTGCTGCGCGCCGGCGTAGGCGTCGAGCACCTCGCGCTGGGTCTGCGGGCGCAGCAGCGCGTGATGCGCATGCTGGCCGTGGATGTCGAGCAGGAATTCGGCGGCGTCCTTCAGCTGCGCCAGGGGTGCGGCGCTGCCGTTGATGAAGGCGCGCGAGCGGCCGCCGGCGTCGATCACGCGGCGCAGGATCAGCGTGCCGTCGTCCGATGCGAAGCCGGCTTCATCAAGCCAGTTTGCCAGCTGCGGCAGGCCGACGATCACGAATTCGGCGGCGATCTCGGCACGCGGCGCGCCCTGACGCACCACGCCGCCCTCGGCACGGTCGCCCAGCGCCAGCGCCAGCGCGTCGATCAGGATCGACTTGCCCGCCCCGGTCTCGCCGGTGAGCACGGTGAGCCCCGGCGCGAAATCGAGTTCGACCGATTCGACCAGCAGGTAATTGCGGATGGATAAATGAACGAGCATGAAATGCTCAGAGCTTTTTGCCCCAATGCAGCTTCTGCCGCAGGGTGTCGTAGTAACTGTAGGAATGCGGATGCAGCAGGGTGACCGTGCGGCTGGCGCGGGTGATCCACACATGGTCGCCGCTGAGCAGGTCGAAATGATGCTGGCCGTCGAAGTGGACGCGGGCGTCGTCGGCATAGGTCAGGTGCAGTTCGATGCGCGAATGGCTGCTGACGACGATGGGGCGCGCCGACAGGGTATGCGGGCAGATCGGCACCAGCGAGAAGGCTTCCAGCGTGGGATGCACGATGGGGCCGCCGGCCGACAGCGCATACGCCGTGGTGCCGGTCGGGCTGGTGACCACCAGGCCGTCGGCCCGCTGGCTGTAGACGAACTCGCTGTTGATGGCGATTTCCAGATCGATCAGGCGGCCCGATCCGCCCTTGCCCACCACCACATCGTTGAATGCGGTGGCCTCGAACACGTGCTCGCCGCCACGGCGTACCTGCCCGTTCAGCAGGATGCGCTCTTCCGCCACGTACTGGCCGCTGAGGATTTCGGCGACGGCGTCGAACATGTCGTCGACCATGATGTCGGTGAGAAAGCCCAGCCGCCCCTGGTTGATCCCGATCAATGGCGCGCCATGCGGCGCCAGTTCGCGCGCGATCGACAGCATGGTGCCGTCGCCGCCCATCACCACGACGGCGTCGCTTTCGGTCGCCAGGTCGTGCAGGGTGCGCCGGGGAAAATCCTTGATCCCGAGATGCTCCGCAGTCTGGCTGGCCAGCAGCACCACATGCCCGCGCGCGCGCAGAAATTCCCCCAGCGCGCGCACCGATGCTTCCATGTCCTGATTATCGTATTTACCGACGAGGCCGACGGTGTGGAAAGGGGTTTGCATGGGGGACGATTATATAGGGGTCGGGGGCCAGGATTCAGGATTCAGGGAATGAGCGGCCGAAGGCCGCGAATCAACCCCCCCGACCCCTGACCCCCGACCCCTATATAATCTCCCCCATGCTCAACGACCGCGCCCGAATCCTGCTGAAAGCCCTGGTGGAACGCTACATCACCGACGGCGAACCGGTGGGGTCGCGCACCCTGTCGAAGCACGCCGGGCTGGATCTGTCGCCCGCCAGCATCCGCAACATCATGTCCGACCTCGAGGAAAGAGGCTTCGTCAGCAGCCCGCACACCTCGGCCGGGCGGGTGCCGACGCCGCTCGGCTACCGCTTTTTTGTCGATACGCTGCTGACGGTGCGCCCGCTGGAGCAGAGCGCGGTCAACCAGCTCGAAAGCTGCTTGACGCCGTCCGACCCGGCGCGGCTGATGACCGCAGCGTCGACCCTGCTGTCCGACCTCAGCCAGTTTGCCGGGCTGGTGATGACGCCGCGTCGCAATCCGGCGTTTCGCCAGATCGAATTCCTCAACCTGTCGGACAAGCGCATCCTGCTCATCATCGTCACGCTGGAAGGCGAGGTCGAGAACCGCGTCATCCTCACCGACCAGCCCTACAGCGCCTCCGCCCTGACCGAGGCCGCCAACTTTTTCAACAAGAACTTTGCCGGCCACAGCTTCGACCAGGTGCGCGGCAAGCTGCGCGACGAACTCGGCCGCATGCGCGACGACATCACCCGGCTGATGGCCGCCGCGGTCGACGCCGGCAGCAAGGCGCTCGATGGCAGCCAGGAAAGCGTGGTGGTGTCGGGCAGCCGCAAGCTGCTCGACGTGCAGGAGCTCTCCAGCAACATGGGCAGCCTGCGCCGCCTGTTCGACGCCTTCGAGCAGAAAACCGGCCTGCTGCAACTGCTCGACCG
>JAHJNP010000144.1 GCA_018820745.1 Gammaproteobacteria bacterium | reverse complement strand
TGGGCGTCGAGCGCGCCGAAGGGCTCATCCATCAACAGGATGCGTGGCTGGTTGACCAGCGCACGGGCGATGGCGACGCGCTGGCGCATGCCGCCGGAAAGCTGATGCGGATAGGCGTCGGCGAACTTTTCCAGGCCGACCAGTTCCAGCCAGATTTGGGCATCTCGCTCTGCCTCGTCGTGGCTGCGGCCATTCATTTGCGGCCCGAACATCACGTTTTTCTTCACCGTGAGCCAGGGGAACAGGGAATAGCCCTGGAACACCATGCCACGGTCCTGGCCGGGTCCGGTGACCGGCTTGCCGTCGAGCAGCACATCGCCGGAGGTGTGGCTTTCCAGACCCGCGAGGATGCGGATCAGGGTCGACTTGCCGCAACCGGAGGGGCCGATGACGCAGACGAATTCGCGGCGGCGGACGCTGAAATCGATGCCGCGCAGCGCCTCGGTCTCGCCCTGCGGCGAGCGGAAGCGCTTGCCGAGGTCGCGCACCTCGAGAATGGTTTCGCGCTGGTCGATCCTGTCGAAGCGCGCCTTCACGGCCTCCGACTGGTCCAGGTAGCTGGGCAGGTTTTTGGGGTTCATGGCGTGCGCCCTCAGCGGCGATCCTGGGTGCGATCCCAGGGGAACAGGCGGCGGCCGAGCCGGCCCAGAATCAGGTCGGTGCCGAAGCCGATGATGCCGATGATCATGATCGCGGCGTAGACATTGTCGAAATGCTGGTAGCGGGCCTGCTGGGTGATGTAGAAGGTGATGCCGGAACTGGTGCCGATCAGCTCGGCCACGATCAGGTAGGTCCAGGCCCAGCCGAGCAGGATGCGCTGGTCGCGATAGAGGTCGGGCAGGATGCCGGGCACCACCACCTTGGTCAGCAGCTTCAGATTTTTCGTACCCAGCGTGCGGGCCGCCTCGATGATGGTGGCTTCCAGCTTGCGGGTGGTGTTTGCGATGATCAGCACCTGCTGGAACAGGGTGCCGATGACGATGATCGCGATCTTGGGGCCGTCGTAGATGCCGAGGATGGCCACCGCCAGAGCGCCGAAGGCTGGCGCCGGCAGGTAGCGGAAGTACTCGATGAAGGGCTCGCTCAGGCGGGCGAAGGTCGAATAGGTGCCGGCCAGAATGCCCAGCGGCACGCCGATGATCGAGGAGATCAGGAAGCCCCAGAAAATGATCTGGATGCTGTGCCACAGGCTCTCGTGCAGCCAGGGCGCGTCTTTTTGCGCCGGCTGCCTGGTGAAGCCGGTGTAGAAGGCCTGCGCCACTTCGTGCGGCGCCGGCAGGTAAATGGGGTTGGCCGGTTGGCCGGCCGGGAGCGCCAGGTGCTGTTCTCGCGTGAAGGCGGCTTCGTCCTCGAACTGGGACTTGTCCACCAGCATGCCGACCTGAAAGTAGTCGACGCCGCCGGAATCGGTAATCTGAACCTTGGGGTGCCAGATGAACGGGACATAGCTCACCAGGCACCAAACGAGCAACGGCAGCAGAAACGAACCGATTGCCAGCAGGGTGCGCTTGCGCATCTCGCACTCCACGCTGGCCAGGTTGGCAATCAGGCTCACTTCCGCTCCGTCTCAGCTCAGGTTACTTGGCGTTGGTGAAGGACGCATCCAGATAGCTGTTCAGGTCCTGGGGCGTCTTGTACACGTCGTTGGCGACGTTGAACTCATCCGCAATTTTGGAAGAGCCGTACAGCGTCTTGAAGCCTTCGCCTTTGACGTAGATCTTCTTCGCGTCGTCCAGGCTTAGCAGCTTGGTACCCTTGAGCAGAGGCAGGTAGGTCTCGGGTGAAACGCCGACGCGAGCCGCCATGATCTTCACGTCATCGGGCTGGGTCTTGGGATCGTTGATGTATTTCACAACACGGTCCCACACCTTCACGACCTTGATCCACTCAGAGCGGCGCTGCTTGGCGCTGGCAGGATTCACGGCGAGCACGTCGTAGATCAGACCGGGTTCGTCAGCAGACGTGTAAATGGGCCTGGCGCCCGGCACGGACTTCATGGTCTGCCCTGCAATGGGTTGCCAGGCGCCGACCGCGGCCACATCGCCAGAGGCCAGCATCTGCGGCATCTCGTTGGTCTTGGCGTTGACCAACGTGACATCGGACTCTTTCATGCCGGCTTTTTTCAAGCCGTTGAGCAGCAGCAGGTGCTCCACAAAGCCCATTTCAACCGCTACTTTTTTGCCCTTCAAGGCTTTGACAGAGCGAACACCCGGCTTGCCGATGATCATGTCGTTGCCGTTGGAATAGTCGGTGAGCATCACCATGACACTCTTGCCGCCTGCAGCGCCGGTCACCAAAGCATCACCGTTGGTCATGGTAACGGCATCGATTTTGCCGGCCGAGAAAGCATCCATGGAAGCGGAGTAGTCGAACCATTCGAAGGTGACGGGCACGCCCGCCTCCTTGAACCAACCCTTGTCGATGGCCACTTGCCACGCCACCCAGCCCGGCCAGTCGCTGTAGCCGATCTTGAGGGGTTGCGCGGCCTGGGCCGAAATGGCCATGGCCGTGACGGCGGGGATCACCAGCCGGGTCAACAGCGTCTTCAGGGTGCTTCTGATGTGCTTCACATTCATGCTGGGCTCCTTGGATAAGTGGTATTACCGAAGTGAATATTCGTAATATTCGACTAACGATAAGCAACCGCCGTGCCATGGCACTTCAATCTTTTATCTACATGAATATAAAGCGATAGTGATTAACTCACGCCTATCCGCGAGGGATGGGCTGAGCATTGTTTTGGTGCACAATCGCACTGTTTTGGCGTGAATCAAGGGAAAGGTCGGGCGCAAGAATTCAACACGAGGGGCGCCCTCGTGGCAGACCGTGTGAAGACACCCTGATCATTGCCGAACAACCCAATGACCTTTAACCAACCCTGGCGCCCAGGTGGCAAGCGCGCTGCGCTGCCGGCCCGGGTTCCACGCGTTCGTCAGTCGCCGGTGACGCCCGGAATCCAGTTCGTGCCAGCCAGGGGCAGGCGAGCCATGGCTGCTGCTTCAATGGTGAGCGCAACCAGGTCCTCGCGCTCCAGATGGTGCACGTTCTGCTTGCCGCAAGCGCGCGCAATGGTGGTGAGTTCCATGTTGAGCGTCTTCAGGTAGTTGCGCAGACGCTTGGCGCCGACTTCCGGCTGCAGGCGCTGTTCCAGAATGACATCCTGGGTCGTGATGCCGACCGGACACTTGCCGGTGTGGCAGTGGTGACAGAACCCGGCGGCGGTCCCCAGCGCGGCGTAGCCTTCGTCTGCCGGGTGATGCATGCCATCCTGAATGTAGCTTTCGCTGTTGCACCCCAGCGCGACCAGCACACCCTGGCCGATTGATACGGCATCGGCGCCCATGGCGAGCGCCTTGGCCACATCCGCACCGGTGCGAATGCCGCCCGATACGATGAGCTGGACCTGATCCTTCATGTTCAGATCCTCCAGCGCATCCACGGCCTGCCGCACGGCGGCCAGGGTCGGGATGCCGACGTGTTCGATAAAGCAGGTCTGGGTCGCCGCGGTGCCGCCCTGCATGCCATCGACCACCACCACGTCGGCGCCCGAATGCACCGCGAGCTTGACGTCATTGAAGGTACGGGTGGCGCCGACCTTGACGTAAATGGGTTTCTCCCAGTCGGTCAGCTCGCGCAATTCATGAATCTTGATCGCCAGGTCGTCCGGCCCGGTCCAGTCGGGATGGCGGCTGGCGGAACGCTGGTCGATGCCTTCCGGCAGCGTGCGCATGCCGGCCACCCGCGGCGAGATTTTCTGCCCGAGCAGCATGCCGCCGCCGCCGGGTTTGGCGCCCTGCCCGATCACCATCTCGATGGCATCGGCGCGGCGCACGTCGTCCGGGTTGAAACCATAGCGCGACGGCAGGCACTGATACACCAGGGTCTTCGAGGACAGGCGCTCTTCCTGTGTCATGCCGCCGTCGCCGGTCGTGGTGGAAGTGCCCATCTCGGAGGCGGCGCGCCCCAGGGCTTCCTTCACGTTGGCCGACAGGGAGCCGAAACTCATGCCGGCAATGGTGATGGGAATCTCCAGCTCGATCGGCTTCTTGGCAAAGCGGGTACCAAGCAGGGTTTTGGTGGAACACTTCTCCCGGTAACCCTCCAGCGGGTAGCGCGATAGCGATGCGCCCAGAAACACCAAATCATCGAAGCTGGGCAGCTTGCGCTTGGCACCGAGACCACGAATTTCATACAAGCCGTGGGCAGCGGCATTGCGGATGTAGTCGAGGGTCTTGCGATCGTAACCGGCGGACTCCTCGCGGGAGACATGCTTCAACTGTTCTGGTTTCGTTTCCATGGCTCGGGTCCTCAATATTCCTGATTGGCGTCGGCGTTCCAGTGGTACAGCTCGCGCCTGGAAGCGATGCGCTTGAATTCCGTGGGGGCGTGATTCATGCCAGCCCGGCTCAGCAGATCGGCGACGACGGCGAGATCGGTCTCGCTCATTGGCTCGACCTGCGCGTCGGCGCCCAGCGACTTGATGGTGCCACGCACATACAGCACGGCTTCGTACAGCGAATCGCCCAGCGCATCGCCGGCATCGCCACAGATCACCATGCGGCCGGCCTGCGCCATGAAGGCGGAGAAGCTGCCGACCGATCCGCCCACCACGATGTCGCCGCCTTTGAGCGAAATGCCGCACCGCAGGCCGGCGTCGCCGTCGATGACCAGCAGGCCGCCATGCGCGGACGCGCCGGCACTGTTGGAGGCGAAGCCTTTGACATGCACCTTGCCGCTCATCATGTTCTCGGCCACGCCGGTGCCGGCGCTGCCGAAGATCGTGACCGTTGCGGTCTTGTTCATGCCGCCGGCGTAATAGCCGGCATGCCCCTGCACCTCGACCTCGACCGGGCAGTCGAGGCCCACCGCAATGTTGTGCGCGCCGTCCGGATTGAGCACCGTGACCTGTTTCACCTGGCCGGTCTTGGCTTCGTGATGCAGGAATTGATTCAGTTCGCGCAACGGGGTCGTTGCCAGATCGAAATTCAGACTGTCCATACGTACATCTCCTCGGGTGCAGGCTCGAAAACATGGGCGTGTTTGACGTCCGGCAGGTGTGCCAGCGAACGGAATTCGGACGCGATCGCCACGTAGTCATCGGTTTCCGCCACCACCGCCGGCTTGCAGGCGAAGGGGTCACGTATCAGGGCGAGCTTGTCCGGCGTGCCCATCAGGAAAGTGTAGAAACCGTCGAGTTCTTCAAAGCCCTTCTGCAGCGCAATCTCCAGATCGTCGCCCTCGCGCAGGCGCCACTCCAGAAAGCGGCAGGCTGCCTCGGTATCGTTGTCGGTTTCAAAATGGATGCCGCGCGGTTCAAGCATGCGGCGGATGCCGTTCGGGTTGGACAAGGATCCGTTGTGCACCAGGCAGAAATCCTCGCCGGCGGTGAAGGGATGGGCGCGCTCGGGGGTGACGGCCGATTCGGTCGCCATCCGGGTATGCCCGACCAGATGGGTGCCCTTCATGTGCATGAAATCGTAACGCGCTGCAACGTCCGCCGGGGTGCCGATGTCCTTGTACAGATCGATGCTGCGTCCGGTCGAGAGCAGATACAGCCGCGGATGGTGTTCCCGGATCCAGCGCTTGATCACTTCCGGGTCGAGCGCCGCGGTCAGGATCGCATGATTGCCCTTGGCCTCGACCTTGGCCGCAACGCCTAGATGCGCCTTCATGTCATGCGCAAGCCCCTGCCAATTGAAATCGGCACCTTCTTCGGTGAGACCGGAGTAGAGACTGAGCTTGCGCTCATTGGCCGGCAGCGCGGCTGTGAACACGGCCAGGCCGGCCGAATCGGGGCCGCGCTCCGTCATCCCGATCAGCATCGGCACCATGAGCTCACCCAGGCGTTCGCTCAGGGCAGGCGTCTTGACCAGCAAACCAACAATTCCACACATAACTTCCTCCCATTGCCAGCCTCAGCCCGTGGGCAGGGCCATGGCTCACTCAGAAAAACTCCAGATAACTTTTCAATTCCCAGTCGGAGACATGGCGCATGTACTCCACCCATTCCCTGTGTTTCAAACTCAAGAATTCGCCAGCTACCGGACCCAGGGCTTCGCACAGCAGCGTGTCTTTTTCCAGCGCCAGCAGGGCTTCGTGCAGGTTCTGCGGCAGAATCCCGATGCCTTCGGCCTTGAGTTCTTCCGGCGAGAGTTCATAGAGATTCATGTTGTGGGGCGCGCCCGGATCCAGATCGTTTTCGATCCCGTCGAGGCCGGCGGCAATGACTGCAGCCGTGGCCAGATAGGGATTGCAGGCGCCATCCGGCAGACGCAGTTCGAGGCGGCCGCCGGGAATGCGCACCATGGAGGAACGGTTGTTGTCGCCGTAGCTGATGTAGGCAGGCGCCCAGGTGGCGCCCGTCAGCGAGCGGCCCACGACAAGGCGCTTGTAGGAGTTCACCGTGGGCGCGCAGATCGCAGCCAGGGCCGGCGCATGCTTGAGGATACCGGCCATGAACTGGTAAGCCAGCTTCGACAGGTCCATCCCGTTGGGATCGCTCTTGTCCATGAACAGGTTGGTTTTGCCGTCGCCCAGCGACATGTGCATATGCATGCCGTTGCCCGGCCGGTCGGCGAATGGCTTGGGCATGAAAGAACAGATCAGGCCCATGTCGTTGGCGATTTCCGAGGCGGCCATCTTGAAGAAGGTGTAGTGGTCGCAGGAACTCAGACAGTCCTCGAAGGTGTAGTTGATCTCGAACTGGCCATTGGCGTCTTCGTGGTCGATCTGGTAAACGTCGATGCCCACTGCCTTGATGCTGTCCGTGAGTTTTTCGAGAAACCCCCGGGCGCGGGACAAGCCCTTGTAGTCGTAACAGGGCTTGGCCAGCGCATCGGTATCGTCGCAGGGAACGATCTGGCCATCGGCGGTTTTTTTCAGCAGCGAGAACTCCGGTTCGAGGCCGGTGTAGAAAGTCAGGCCCTTGTCCTCCAGGCGCTTGAGCTGCTTCTTCAGCGTAACCCGGGCATCGATGTCCCAGGGTTTGCCGTGCACATGGCCATCGCAGACGATGCGGGCGTAACCGGGCTGCCAGGGCACGAGCGTCAGCGTCTCCAGGTCGCCGACAGCCATGTAGTCCGGGCCGTGCGGGTCGATGCCCATGCCCCAGATGGCGAAACCGGCGAAGCCTGCACCATTGGTGATGATGTCTTCGAAATGGTCAGCGGGAACGGACTTGGCCTTGGCGGTTCCGTGGATATCCACGAACTGGGCAAGAACGTACTTGACGTTGTTGTCCGCTAAAAATGTCTTGGCTTCGGCTGGGGTCATGATGGGCTCCAAAAAGACAGTTGCGTGAGAAAGGGCTACGAACATTCATCGCAGGGCATTCAACCCGATGCAGCCGCCACCGAGTTCTTCGGCGATTCCGACCAGGGTGTCCCATAGGTAAAGACCATAGGTGCCGTCGCACCAGAGTCGATGGCAGGGAAGCATGGACGTCCGGGTGTAAAGGATCGTGACGCCGACGCCGGCCATCGAGGTCAGGATCAGCTTCGACGGCTCGGCGTCCAGCGTTCTGAAATCGACATTGCAAGTCTGCAGCAGCAGTTCGTTTACCCGGGCGCCGCACAGCGCGAAGGACGCATCCTGGCGCAGCACCGGATAGACGCCGGCCGCACGGCCGGCCTGCATGAGGGTGTCTGTGATTGAGGCGTCGCCATCGACCAGAAATTCGGTGAGCCCCAGGCGAGCAATCAGTCCCCCGTCCGTCAGCGTGGTCCAGCTATTCGGTTGTTGCGGCACAGGCAGGCCCAGCGCGGCCAGCCAGCCGGCTGCTCCCGGCCCCTTGGCGCCGGCGCGCGGCAGATGCGACAGATCGGCAATGCCAACGACTGCTGCCCGTTGCGCGTCGTCGCCGTCAAAGCCAAGCACGGCCGGAGGCATCACGCTCCAGTCAGCGCTGAGCGGGTTGCGCGCAAGCAACGCGTCGTGAATCGGGCTCAGTGAGACGGGCGCATTCATACGGCCTCCTTCTGTTTGAGGTTTTCCGGATCGTAGAAAGGCGTTCGGACAACCGTGGCCCGAACCTGACTGCCATCGCTCAGACGAATCGAGATGGGATTGCCGACCTCAGCCAGTTCCGGCGCGACAAAAGCCATTCCGATGGTTCGTCCCACCGCCGCGCTGAAGGCGATACTGGTCACACGGCCGGCCATCTCACCCTGATGAATCACCAGATGGCATTCCTGCGGCGCGGTCCCCGTGAAGTCCTGGTCAAGCACGAAACCGACCAGTTTCTGCTTGCGCGGCTGCCGGGCGATGACCCGCAGGCTGCGCTGGCCGACGAAGAAAGGCTTGTCCATCTTCAGTGCCCAGTCGAGACCGACATCGAATGGGTTGGTCAGACCATCCGTGTCCTGGCTGATGATGATGTGGCCTTTTTCGAGGCGCAACAGGCGCTGGGCTTCCACCCCGAAAGGACGAATCCCATGGCCAGCGCCCGCTTGCATCAGGGCATCCCACAGGGCCGCGCCCTGGTTGGCCGGCACGTGGATTTCATAGCCCCATTCGCCGACGAAGCCGACTCGCATCAGGCGTGCCGGAATGCCGGCGACGCTGGCTTCGCGCAGCGCCAGGTAGGGAAAGGCAGCGGCAGAGAGATCCGCGTCAGTGAGTGTGGTCAGCACCTCGCGCGACTTCGGTCCGGCCAGGTTGACCGCGGCGAACGCGCCCGTGTGGTTGACGATGCCGCAATCGAGTTGCCACATCGTATTCAGGCGGGACAACTCCTGATAAATGGCGGCGGCCCCGGATGTGGTGGTGGTGAAATAGAAATGATCCTCGGCGAGACGGCCGACGACGCCATCGTCGATGACCACACCGGATTCGTCACACATCACGGCGTAGCGGGTCATGCCGATCTTGAGGTTGGCGTAGCGCGAAATATAGACACGCTCAAGAAACGCTGCCGCCTGCGGGCCGATGACTTCCAGCTTGCCGAGGGTGCCGACATCGATGATGCCGACGCCGTTGCGCACGGCGGCTACTTCCTCTTGAATGCAGTCATTGCGCCCCTTGCCGGCTACCTGGTAATACTCGGGGCGTTGCCAGACGCCGGCCGGCATCCATTGGGCACCCAGTGCGTCATGACGCGCATGCAGCGGCGTCCGCCTTTCCGGCGTGAACCCGCGCCCCCCCAACAGCGACATCGGTACCGGATGGAAGAAAGGCCGTGCAGTGGTAGTTCCCACCTGCTGCGGTTCCTTGCCAATGAGGCGGGCCAGGATGCGCAGCGCATTCATGTTGGAATGCTTGCCCTGGCTGGGCCCCATGCCGACCGTCGAGAAACGCTTCATCAGCTCGATGTTGTCGAAGCCTTCCTGCACGGCATTTTCAAAATCCTTGAGC
>JAHJNP010000143.1 GCA_018820745.1 Gammaproteobacteria bacterium | reverse complement strand
CGCCGCTGCCACCCGGCGCTGACTTAGCTGGAGGAAAGGACACTCCGCCATGAAAGAGATTCTTCCCGGCGTGTTTCACTGGAAGACCTTCCACGAAGGCATTCAGACCTATGTCCACTCCTGCTACACCAACGCCACCGACCCGCCCGTGCTGATCGACCCGCGCGTGCCGGCGCAGGGGATCGAGTGGTTCGCAGCGCACGGCGCGCCGCAGCACATCTACCTGACCAACCGCCATCACTACCGGCATAGCGGCCGCTTTGCCGCGCGCTACGGCGCCGAGGTGTGGTGCCACAAGGACGGCCTGCACGAATTCACCGCGGGCGAGAAGGTCAGGGGATTCAGCCACGGCAGGGAACTGCCGGGCGGCATCCTGGCGTTGAAAGTCGGGGCGCTGTGCCCCGAGGAAACCGCGCTCTATCTGCCGCTGCACGGCGGCATCCTGAGCCTCGGCGACGCCATCGTGCGCACGCGGGGCAAGCTCGGTTTCGTGCCGGACGCCTACATGGGCGACGACCCGGAAGGCGTCAAGCGCGGCCTGCGCAAAGCGTTTCGCCAGCACCTGCGCGAACGCGAATTCGACCACCTGCTGTTCGCCCACGGCGCCCCCTGGATCGGTGGAGCGAGGCATGCGCTCGAGGGGTTTCTGCAGTGAATGGAACCGTAAAGCGAGGGCGCAGTCGTCTCATGAAGGACCGCAGGCTTCAAACAAGCGAATGGAGGAGCGACCACTGAGCGGGAGAGCCATGGCTGAAGCGAAAAGGAATCCCGGCCGCAGCAAAAAACACCCGGCCCCGGCAAAGCCGGTCGTGCTGATGACCGGCGCAACCGGATTCCTCGGCGGCGCAATCGGTCAAGCGCTGGCGGCGGACTACACCGTGGTCGGACTGGACCGCACGCCGAAGGATCTGGCGCATGCAGAATGCGTGCGCTGCGATTTCACGTCGGACGAAAGCGTCGATGAGGCGCTGCGGGAAGTGACGTCGCGCTTTGGCACCCGGATCGCCTCGGTGGTCCATCTGGCCGGCTATTTCGATTTCAGCGGCGAGCCCAACCCGCTCTACCGGCAGGTCAATGTCGAGGGCACTCGCCGCCTCCTGCGCAAGCTGCAGGCACTCGACGTCGAACAGTTCATCTACGCCTCCACCATGCTGGTCCATGCGCCCACCGAGCCGGGGGTGCCGATCAGCGAAACCTCGCGCGTCGAGCCGCGATGGGCGTATCCCCAATCCAAGCTGGAGACCGAAAGCGTCGTCGCGCACGAGCACGGCGCCATCCCCAGCGTGGTGCTGCGCATCGCCGGGGTCTACAGCCAGATGGTGCAGCCGCCGACGCTGGCGCATCAGATCAGCTGGATCTATGAACGCCAGTTCAAGGGCCGGGTCTTCCCCGGCGAAACCTCGCATGGCCAGTCGTTCGTCCACCTCGATGACCTGGTGGATGCCGTGGTGCGCACCGTGGATCGGCGCGGCACCCTGCCGCCCGACCTAAAGCTGCTGGTGGGCGAAGCGACGACCCTGAGCTACGCCGCGCTGCAGAACCGGCTCGGCACGCTCATCCACGGCGAGCAATGGGAGACCGAAACCGTGCCCAAGTCGCTCGCCAAACTGGGCGCGCGGCTGCAGGGCAAACTGGAAGCGGTGGTGCCGGATGCCATCGACCGCGGCGAGAAACCCTTCGTCAAGCCCTTCATGGTCGAGCTGGCCGACGATCACTACGAGCTCGACATCGCGCGCGCGCAGGAACTGCTGGGCTGGTCGCCCCGCCACGCGCTGCGCGAGGAACTGCCCGCCATGGTGGCGACGCTGAAGGCGGATCCGCTGGCGTGGTACCAGGCCAACCGGATTCCCGCGCCCGAGTGGCTCGAGACGATCACCGAGCACCCCGCCGCCGCGCACGCCCTGCTGGAGAAATACGAACGCTCGGTTCGCCTGCAGCACGGCCAGAACCTGTGGGCGCACTTCCTCAACCTGGGCCTCGGCCTGTGGCTGGTCACCAGTCCGTCCATCCTTGGCTATCCGGACTGGCCGATGACCCTGAGCGACATGGCGAGCGGCGCCCTCGTCATGCTGTTCAGCCTGCTGTCGCTGTCGCGGCACATGGCATGGGCCCGCTTCGCCAACGCCGGGGTGGGCGTATGGCTGCTGTTCGCGCCGCTCGTGTTCTGGGCACCCACGGCCGCCGGCTATCTCAACGACACCCTGGTCGGCGCACTGGTGACCGGCTTCTCCCTGCTGGTGCGGCCGTCCCCGGGCGTCGGGGTGGCGGCGCGCACCACCGGCCCCGACATTCCGCCCGGCTGGCACTACAGCCCCTCCACCTGGACGCAGCGGCTGCCCATCATCGCGCTGGCCTTCGTCGGCCTCTACATTTCGCGCTACCTCGCGGCCTTCCAGCTGGGCCACACCGACGCCGCCTGGGATCCGTTCTTCGGCGACGGCACCGAACGCATCATCACCTCGGAGGTGTCGAAGGCGTGGCCGGTACCCGACGCCGGGCTGGGCGCGCTGGTCTACATCCTGGAAATCCTCACCGGCATCGTCGGCGGGCGCGCGCGCTGGCGCACCATGCCCTGGCTGGTGGTGCTGTTCGGCGTGATGATCGTGCCGCTGGGCGCGGTGAGCATCTTCTTCATCATCATCCAGCCCATCGTGATTGGCACCTGGTGCAGCCTGTGCCTGCTCGCCGCGGCGGCGATGCTGCTGCAGATCCCCTACTCGCTCGACGAGCTGATAGCGAGCGGCCAGTTCCTGCTCGACCGGCGGCGGCGCGGCAAGTCGGTGCTGCTGGCCTTCCTGCGCGGCGACACCATGGAAGGCGGCAGGCGGATTCCGCCGGACGACTTCGAGCGGCCGGCAAGGGCGGTCGTCAGGGACATGCTGGGCGGCGGCGTCAACGTGCCGTGGACCCTCGCCCTGAGCACGATCCTCGGAATCTGGCTGATGTGCAGCCGGCTGGTTTTCGGCACCGAGGGCGCGCAGGCCGACAGCGACCACCTTCTCGGCGCCCTGATCGTCACCGTGTCGATCACCGCCATGGGCGAAGCGGCACGTCCCGTCCGCTTCATCAACATCCTGCTCGCCCTCGCCCTGATGTTCGCCCCCTTCATGTTCGACGGAGGCAGCCTCGTTGCCGACGCCGCAGGCGTGGCGGCGGGACTGCTGCTGGTCGCCTTGAGCATCCCCCGCGGCCGCATCGACAATCCCTACGGCAGCTGGAGCCGCTATCTGGTGTGAACCGCGCCAGCCGAGAGGAGACCTCATGGAAACGCACACGCAAGATCCCGAAAAATTCGATGCCCTCATCATCGGCGCCGGGCAGGCCGCCAAGCCGCTGGCCATCGCACTGGGCGAGGCGGGCTGGAAGACCGCCGTCGTCGAGCGCAGGCACGTCGGCGGCTCCTGCATCAATTTCGGCTGCACCCCCACCAAGGCCATGGCCGCCAGCGCCCGGGTGGCGTATCTCGCCCGGCGCGCCGAAGAATACGGGGTGCGCACCGGGCCGGTCGCGGTCGATCTCGCAAGCGTGCTGGCGCGCAGGAATGCGATCGTCGATCGCTTCCGCAACGGCGTGCGGGAAGGGCTCGAGCGCGCGG
>JAHJNP010000142.1 GCA_018820745.1 Gammaproteobacteria bacterium | reverse complement strand
CGCATTGCCGGCGTGGAACAGGACGCCGGTCTTGCCGTCCTGGATCAGTTCCTTGTGGCCGCCGACGTCGGACGCCACCATCAGGCGGCCCTGCGCCATGGCTTCCAGCGGCTTCAGCGGGGTAACCAGGTTCGTCAGCCGCATCGGATGGCGCGGGTAGACCAGCACGTCGACCAGGTCGTAATAGCGGTTGACGTCGGCGTGCGGCACGCGCCCGGTGAACACCACGCGGTCCTTCAGGTCGAGCGCCATCACCTGCTGCTTTAGCGCGGCATCCTGCGGCCCGCCGCCGACCAGCAGCACCTTGACGTCGGGCATCTGCTTCGTGATGGCAGGCAGCGCGGCGATCAGCAAATCGAGCCCTTCGTAGGCGTAGAACGAACCGATGAAGCCGAGCACGCGGCTGCTGCCGAGGCCGAGTTTCATTTTCAGTTCGGCATCGGGCTTGCCGCCGACGGCGAATTGGTCGACATCGACGGCATTGGGGATGACGGTGATCTTGCCGGGCGGGATGCCGCGCGCGACGAGATCGCGGCGCAGGCCTTCGCAGATGACGGTGACTGCGTCGGCGTTTTTCACCGCCCAGGTTTCCAGCGCGCGGGTGAGCTTGTAGCGCAGGCTGCCTTCCTGGGTGCTGCCGTGGTCGACCGCGGCGTCTTCCCAGAAAGCGCGGATTTCATAGACGACGGGGATGCCGAGCTTGCGGCCGACGCGGATCGCCGGCACCGCGTCGAGCACCGGCGAATGGGCATGGATGATGTCGGGTTGCAGTTCCTTCGCTAGGCCAAGCAGGCGTTTTTCGATCGCGCCCATCACCGCGAAGGGGTCGCCGCCGGGCAGTTTCGCCAGCAGGCCGGTGGGCTTGGGGGTGCGGTAGAAATGCAGGCCGTCGGCGTCTTCTTCCATCAGGCTGCAGTTGAGTTGCTTGGGGCCGGACAGGTGATAGGTGTCCCAGCCCATTTTCCGCTGGTTGCGCAGGATGGCGGCGCTGCGGAAGGTGTAGCCGGAATGCAGCGGCAGGGTGTGGTCGAAGACGTGGAGGATTTTCATGGAAATGCGTTAACCACAGAGGCACAGAGGCACAGAGATATTTTGGGGCTGGATCGCACGGACGCGAGAACGCTGGCGCAGCGCACAAGACACACGCCAAAAGATCAACCCGGTTTTCTCGGCGCCTCTGTGTCTCTGTGGTGAAATGCATTTCATCATGCTGCCTGCCGCTCCGTTTCGTCCATGCCCAGCACCTGGCCGAGGAAGGCGTCGAACATCAGCACGGTCCACAGGATGACGGAGTAATCGCGGCGGCCGGACTGATGCGCCTCGACCACCTCGCGCAGGAAATCCTGGTTGAACAGGCCGGTGGATGCCAGCCGCTCGCCCAGCACTACGCCGCGGATGGTGGCGGCCAGCGGGCCGCGGAACCATGCGGCCAGCGGCACCGAGAAGCCCATTTTCTTGCGGTACAGCACGTCGTTCGGCAGATAGGGTTCCATCGCCTTTTTCAGCAGGTATTTGCCTTCGGTGCCGCGCAGCTTGAGGTCCACCGGCAGGCCGGAGACCCAGCCCATCAGTTCGTGGTCGAGCAGCGGCTCGCGCACTTCGAGGCCATGCGCCATGCTGGCGCGGTCGACCTTGGTGAGGATGTCGCCGACCAGGTAGGTCTTCATGTCGAGATACTGTACCAGCGACAGCGGGTCGTCGGTGGGCGCCACGGCGGCGTGGCGGCGCAGCACTTCCACCGCCTGGTAGCCCTGCAGCTCGCGCGTGAAGGCCGGCGAGAACAGCTGGCGGCGCTGGGTGTCGGACAAGAGCGAGACGCCGTGGAAATAGCCTTCGACGGTGTCGCGTGCCAGCGACTCGAAGGTGGTCTTGGCGCGGAATAGCTTGGGCGCCCAGTCGGCCTTGGGGTACAGCTTGCCGAGCGTGCCGAACAGCGGGCGGCGCAGCGCGAGGGGCATCACGGCGCGCATGCGCTCCTCGTAGCGGAACCAGCGATAGCGCCGGTAGCCGGCGAAATGCTCGTCGCCGCCGTCGCCCGACAGCGCGACCTTGACGTGCTTCCTTGCCAGCTCGCACACACGGTAGGTCGGCAGCGCGGACGAGTCGGCGTAGGGCTCGTCGTACACGCCGGCGAGCCTGTCGACCAGACTGAAGTCGTTGGAGGCGACGGTCTCGATATGGTGATTCGTCTTGTAGCGGTCGGCGACCTTCTGGGCGAATTCGATTTCGTTGAAGGCCGGGTCGTCGAAGCCGATCGAGCAGGTGTTCACCGGGGTTGCGG
>JAHJNP010000141.1 GCA_018820745.1 Gammaproteobacteria bacterium | reverse complement strand
TCAGACGCTTGGGTTCCTCGGCGATCATCGAATCGCCGAGGAACATCAGGTGCATGTCGAGAAATGCGGACAGCTCGGCCGGGGCATTGGCCGGGATATGGTTGCGCAGGGTTTCGAGCTCGGCGCGGGTGGCGAAAATGGCTTCATCGAAGCGCGCCAGCTCCTCCTTGATGTACTTGCGGTCGAGCATGTACTGCGGCACTTCGATCCGCGCATTGGAGGTGAGGTGCGCATAGCCGATGGCGATGCCGCCGGAGACGCCGATGCCGTGCAGGGAGAAGCTCATATCCTGGAAACCACAGTTGGACGCGCCTGAGGGTGCGTCTGGTCGGGTGGCTGCCGCATACGACTCCACATGGGCTTCAGCCCGTAGCGGATCGGAGTCCTTGAGGGCGAAGCGGGGAGGCGGCAGGCCGGGGCCTGCAACGACGAGCGACAAAGGCAGGCGCGCGACCAGGCGTGCCAGCGGGTGCGTAGCGGACTTGCCCCGGCGTTGAGCCTGATCGGAGGCAGAAGCTTGGTATTCATGTTGGGGGCCATAGGTTTTGAGCGGTCAACTGTGGTTTTCAGGATATTTCTTCCCCGAAGCCGCTGGAAATCAGTCCGGCCAGCGCGTCCATTGCTTCCGCCTCGTCTTCGCCTTCGGTTTCCAGGGTGATAGTGCTGCCCTTGGAGGCGGCCAGCATCATCACGCCCATGATGCTCTTGGCGTTGACGCGGCGGCCGTTGCGCGACATGAACACATTGCTCTTGAAGCCGGATGCCAGCTGGGTCAGTCTGGCCGACGGGCGCGCGTGCAGCCCCAGCTTGTTTACGATCTCAACGTCCCGTTGCTGCATGGCACATGGGCTCGGAAATATGCTTGATGCTGTTGCGCCCGCCTTCGACGATGCGCTCGACGAGTTGCGGCAGCGCCAGCGTGTCGCGGTAGTTCAGCGCCTTCAGCAGCATTGGCAGGTTGACGCCGGAGACGCCCTCGATGTGTGCCGGTTCGAGCAGCCGGCACAGCGTGTTGCTGGGGGTGGCGCCGTACATGTCGGTCAGCACCAGGATGCCGTCGCCTTCGTCCAGTTCGGCCAGCCGGGCCTGCAAGGCCTTCTGGCGTTCGTCCGGGTCGGCGTGGCCGATGAAATCCAGCGTGGCGAGACCGCGCGGACGCTGCCCCAGCACGTGGGTGGCGCACTCGACCAGGCTGTCGGCGAGCGAGCCGTGGGCGACGATGAGGATACCGATCATGGGGTGAGCATCAGACCAAAAACAGCATTCTAGCGAAGCCGGGCCTTCATCGCCGGGGAGACATGAATTTGGCCGGCGCCATCCACCGCGAGATAGTGGGCCACGCCCAGGCGGGACGCGTGATTGGCCAGCCGCGCGGCGCCATCGATGAACAGCGGTTTCGACAGGGCGTCCGAGCGCGTTCCCGCCTGTTTGCCGGTGACCAGCACCGTCACCGACTGCATGCCGTCTGCCGGGTAGCCGCTGCGCGGGTCGATCAAATGACTGTAGCGACGCCCGCCCGCTTCAAAGTAGCGCTGGTAGTCCCCGGAAGTGCCGATCGCTTCGCCGTCGCGCAACGCCAGCATTGCCAGCGTGCCCGGCTGGCGCGGATGCTGGATGCCGACGCGCCATGGGCGATCGCCGTGGGCGCCCAGCGCGATCACATTGCCGCCGATGTTCACCAGCGCGTTCGCGATGGCGTGCGTTTTCAGGATGGCGACCGCGTCGTCCAGCGCACGCCCCTTGGCGTAGCCGCCGAGGTCGAGCTGCACCGCCGGGTTGCTGCTCCAGACGGTATTGTTTTCGATATGCAGGTCGGCCATGCGCGGCCGCTGATTGACCCATTCGGCGATCGCGTCGGCCTCCGGCACCCGCGACTGCGGCGTGTCGGCGTGGAAGCCCCACAGCGCAATCAGGCCGCCGATGGCCGGATTGAACAGGTCGCCCGTCTGGTTCGACCAGGCCTGCGCATCGCGCAGCATCGCCGCAAGCTCGGGCGTGACCGTGGCGCGCTCGCCCCGGGCCAGCGCGGCGTTGAGCCGCGACAGTTCGCTCGGCTGCCAGGCGTGCAGCGCGCGGTGCAGTTCGTCGAAGCGCGCCAGTACCGCAGCGGCCGCCTGTTTGGCCTGCGCTTCCGGTACGCCGTGGAGGCTGACCTCGACCAGGGTGCCGAACACGTAGGCCTGCTGCTGGTGCAGCGGCGGCGGGCTGCAGGCGGCAAGCGCCCACAGCAACACCAGCCACAAGCTGGATCGCGCCGATCTCACGCGCGAACCGCGGTTGAACCCCCGCGCTCGACGGCGGCGATGAACTGCGCGGCCACGTCGTGCCCGGTCTGCGCGGTGATCTCCTGAAACCCGGTGGGGCTGGTGACGTTGATTTCGGTGAGGCAGTCGCCGATGACGTCGAGGCCGGTGAGGAAGATGCCGTGATCTCGTGCCCACGGTGCGATGGTTTCGGCGATTCCACGGTCGCGCGCCGACAGCGGCTGGGCGCGGGCGGTGCCGCCGGCGGCGAGGTTGCCGCGCGTCTCGCCGGCCTGCGGAATGCGCGCCAGCGCCCACGGCACCACTTCGCCGTCGATCAGCAGGATGCGCTTGTCGCCCTCGCTGATCGCCGGCAGGTAGCGCTGCGCCATGATGGGGCGGCGGCCGCGATGGGTCAGCGTTTCCAGGATGGCGTTGCGGTTGGGGTCGGCAAGGAGAAGGCGGAAGATGCCGCTGCCGCCCATTTCGGTGAGCGGCTTGACGATGATGTCGCCATGCTCGGCGAGGAAATTTCCAATCGCCGCCGCGTCGGCGGCAACCAGGGTGGGCGCGACGAACTGCGGAAAGTTGAGGATCGCCAGCTTCTCGTTGAACTCGCGCAGGCACGCCGGCCGGTTCAGCACGCGCGCGCCGTTGGCTTCGGCGATGCCGAGCAGGTGGGTGGCGAGCAGGTAGTCGGTATCCACTGGCGGATCGGTGCGCATCACCACGGCATCGAAATCCCGCAAGGCGCAGGCGTCGGTGCGGATGATGCGAACCCAGTCGTCGTCGGCACGCACGTCAAGTGCATCACAGGCGGCACGGGTGATGCCGTCCACGACATGCAGTTGGCGCGCTTCGGTGGCGAACACGGCGTGATCGCGTGCCACCGCCGCGCGCAGCATCGCCACCGAGCTGTCCTTGTAGGGCTTGAGGCCCGCTAGCGGATCGACGACGAACAGCAGCCTCATGCCGCAGCCGCGTTTTCGATCTCGTCGAGCGTATCGTCGAGTTCGATGCTGGCCGCCAGCATCGCCAGTCGCGCGATCACACCATAGGCATAGAAGCGGTTGGGGCTGGCGTCGGGGTTGGCGTTGGGGTCGGGCATCACGCAGGTGTCGTCGAACGCCAGCGGTACGAAGTGCATGCCGGGGCTATTGAGGTTTTCGTCCGATCCGCGGCTGGTGTGCACGCGGTAAAAGCCGCCGACGACGAAGTGTTCGAGCATGTAGACCACCGGCTCGGCCACCGCGCCGTTGATGCTCTCGAAAGTGTAGACGCCTTCCTGGATCAGCACCTCGCTGACCTCGACGCCTTCCTTGCCGACCGCCATCTTGTTGCGTTGCTTGCGGTTGAGTTCGCGCACGTCGTCCGGCGACTTCACCGTCATGATGCCCATGCCGTAGGTGCCTGCGTCGGCCTTGACGATGACGAAAGGCGGCTGGTCGATGCCGTATTCGGCGTATTTGACGCGGATCTTTTCCAGCATGTCGCCGACCTTTTCGGCCAGGCAATCCTCGCCTTGGCGCGCCTGGAAGTCGATCTTGCCGCACTGGTCGAAGTAGGGGTCGATCAGCCAGGGGTCGATGCCGATCAGCTGTGCGAATTCGTCGGCGACATGCTGATACGCGGCAAAGTGGCGCGACTTGCGGCGCGTTGCCCAGCCGGCGTGCAGCGGCGGCATGATGTTCTGCTCGATCCCCTTGAGGATGTCCGGCACGCCGGCCGAGAGGTCGTTGTTGAGCAGCACCGCGCAGGGATCGAAGCCCTCCAGCCCGATGCGGTTCCCGTTGCGCACTAGCGGTTCCAGCGTGAGGCGTCCGCCGGCGGGCAGTTCCAGCGTGGTCGGCTCGGTGATCTCGGGGATCAGCGTGCCGATGCGCACGATCAGGCCGGTCTGGCGCAGGATGTGCGCGAGCACCGCGACGTTCTGCAGGTAGAAGGTATTGCGGGTGTGGCTCTCGGGGATGAGCAACAAGCGTTGGGCGTAGGGGCATATTTTTTCCACCGCGCCCATCGCCGCGTGAATCGACAGCGACATGAAGGCGGGGTTGAGGTTGTTGAAGCCGCCGGGAAACAGGTTGGTGTCGACCGGCGCTAGCTTGAAGCCCGCATTGCGGATGTCCACCGAGGTGTAGAACGGCGCCGACTGGTCCTTCCACTGCTGGCGAAACCAGTGCTCGATCATCGGCTGGGCGTCGAGCAGGCGTTTTTCCAGTTCCAGCAGCGGGCCGGTGAGTGCAGTGGTGAGGTAAGGGACCATAGAATAGGCGG